>JAIQGF010000004.1:0-47895 GCA_020072845.1 Terriglobia bacterium | reverse complement strand
AATTTCACCGGCTTGTTCCGGCGCCGGTGGCGCTCTGCAAGGCGCATTTCACCGGCACCATCCATCGACTGGCGAGACGCGAATACATATCGCTACACGATACAACAGCGACCAGGGACATGCGCGCCGGAAAACTTCGGCTTATCGCCGCCATAAATTTCTTTTGTAAATGTAAATTCGATGCCTGCGACCGGAAGTATGCGTTGGACGGCGGGCGCGAGGCCCGGCTACTTTCGCCTTGCTGGTTATCAAGTCGCAAAAATTCTGACAACCGAATTGCACGCGTCTTGCGGGGGAAAGCGAGTTGCTCCCCATGAAGTTGCTTCAAGTAGGCGCCCTGGCAGTACTGGTCACAGTGGTGGGGGCTCCAATGACGATGAAGGCTCAGACAGACGTACAACAAGAAAAATCGGCGGAACTCATGCAGCAGTTTCGCGACCTGCAAAAAGAAGTGGTGAGCCTCCGCGCCGAAGTCGCGGCGCTGAAGCAGCAGAAGAGTGCGCCGGCGGCAGCAACGGACGCGGCGGCTCCGCCACCGCAGTCGGCGGCCGTATCCACCGCGACACCCGGTGCCGCAACGTTGTTTGCCGGCGCCAGTGTCAGCGGGTTCGTGGACACCTACTACGGCTACAACTTCAACCAGCCGGCGTCGCAGACCAACACGCTGCGCTCCTTCGACGGGCCCTCGAACCAGTTCGCGCTCAACCTGATCGAACTCAACCTCGATAAACCTCCGGATGCGACCAACAGCCGCCTCGGTTACCACCTCGGGCTTGGATTTGGCCAGGCCATGAACGTGGTGAATTCCACCGATCCCGCCGGACTGGGATTCGCGCAATACCTGAAGGAAGCTTACGTCTCCTATCTGGCCCCGGTCGGAAAAGGCTTGCAGGTTGACCTCGGCAAGTTCGTCACACCGCACGGCGCCGAGGTCATCGAAACCAAGGACAACTTCAACTACTCGCGCGGCCTGCTGTTCGGCTATGCCATCCCGTACTACCACTACGGTCTGCGCGCCAAGTACTCGTTCAACGACAAGTACTCGGTCACCGGCTTCGTGGTGAACGGCTGGAATGATATTTACGACAACAATACCGGCAAAACCTACGGCGTCACCTTCGGCTGGAACCCGACCAAGAAGATCAGCATTGCGCAGGGCTACATGTTCGGCCCGGAGACGGGGGGGACGAACGCACACTGGCGGCAACTGAGCGACACGGTGGTGACCTACTCGCCGACAGGCCGGCTGACCACGATGTTGAACTTCGACTACGGCCGCGGCGATCGCGTGACGGGAATTCCCACCCCGGTGTTCTGGACCGGTATCGCCGGCTACGTCAAGTACGCCTTCAACGACCTGTACGCGGTGTCCACCCGGTACGAGTACTACAACGATCACGACGGCTTTACCACCGGGACCCCGCAGCACCTGAACGAATTCACCGGCACATTCCAGCGCCTCGTCGCGCACCACCTGATCACCCGGCTGGAATTCCGCCGTGATTTCTCCAACCGCCCTGTGTTCACCAAGGGCGCCACGCCGGTCATGGGACAGAACACGATGGCGGCCGGCCTCGTGTACTCCTTTGACTCGCGTGAAACCAAGCAATGATTGCGCACGGCGTTGCTTTGCGCGTTCTCCTCTGCCTGCTGGGAGCGGGGATGTTGATCGCAGGGCTTATCGGAACCGTGAAGCAGGGTTTGTGGAAGCAGTAGAAGGGCCACGCGGCTGTCTTGGGGGGCAGCCAACACCCGGGGATCGCGGCATGGGAAAAAATCAACCCCGAACGACCAGCACCCGCGCCGCGGACCCGGACCAGATTCTCAAGGAGAACTCGAGATGGCAGCGCATCGGCAACGTATACGAAGGTGGCCACCCCCTGTCATGTCATAGCTCTTTAGAAACTGTGATTGGATCGGTGCCCCATTCAGTTTCCCCATAGTACCAAGCGCATCGTTTAAGTCCGCGCTTTGCATTCCGGTAATTGCTGTAGACAAATTCAAATAGGAGACTGATTTGTGAAGTCACAGAAGCAGACAGAAAGATCGCGCCGTCAGTCTTTCGGCAAGGTGTTTCCGTCAGGCAGTGCCGTGCTGGTTCTAACAGCCTGCATCCTGGCGGCGCTGATGCCTTGCAGGGCCCAGGAAGCACCGAAGCCGGATCCGGCAGGCATTGCAACCGGGGACAAGACGACCGTAGTTGACGCCGGGGGCAACTCCTTCGCTGTTGCTGAACCCACCGACAAAACGGCTCCCGACTACGCGCAGAAAAAGAAGGACTTCGACGAGTTTCAGGCCCAAGCGGCCAAAGAACCGCTCGCGGTGAAACTCGCCGACGCAACGGGCCACATCCGAGTGGCCACCAATTTTGCATGGACCCTCAACACGGGGTATCTCGTGCTCTTCATGCAGGCCGGCTTCGCGCTGCTCACCTGCGGGCTGGTGAGAAAGAAGAACGCCGCCCACCTGATGATGCTGAACTTCGCGGCCTACGTCTTCGCTTTTATCGCATATTACGCGGTTGGATATGCGTTCCAGTTCGGAGCCGTAGCCATCAATGCCGCGCCTTCGAATCTAGGTGGAACTCCGACGTTGAATCACTTTCTTTTAGGAAAAGGCCTGTGGGGGTTTCTGGGAGGCAAAGGCTTCTTCATGACCGGGCCTGCCTATGACGCCGGCAGCAACGTCCTGGCCCTGTTTGAAGTGGTGTTCATGGAGACCGCAGGATACATCATCGTCGGTGCCATCTGCGAACGGATCTCCTTCTGGTCGTTCCTGCTCTGTGAACTGTTCGTAGGCGCGATTCTTTATCCGGTTTTCGGTTGCTGGGTGTGGGGTGGGGGCTGGATGTCGCAGCTCGGCAACACAATGGGTTGGGGACATGGATACGTAGATTTCGCGGGTTCTACCGTCGTGCATGCCGTTGGTGGTTTCTGCGCCATGGCACTCTCGATTATATTGGGGCCTCGCCTTGGCAAGTACGGACCGAACGGGAAGCCGCGCGCGTTTCCGGCTCACAACCTCGTTTACGTCGTGATCGGAACCTTCGTTCTGCTTTTCGGCTGGATGGGTTTCAATCCGGGTTCGACCCTGGGCGCGACAGACCTTCGCATTTCGGTCATCGCGATCAACACGAACCTGGCTGCGATCGCGGGCTCGGCGACCGCGTTGCTCTTTTGGTATCTGAAATTTGGGAAGCCGGATATCACCATGGCCTGCAACGGCATGCTGGCCGGCTTGGTTGCGATCACGGCGCCGTGCGCATTTGTCGGGCCGACTTCGGCGTTCATTATCGGCATTCTGGCGGGCTTCGTGGTCTGTCTGGGCGTTCTGTTCAATGACAGCGTGACCAAGATCGATGATCCCTGTGGCGCGATTTCGGTGCATGGCTTCTGCGGCGTGCTGGGGGCCATTTGTCTTGGACTATTTGCCGATGGCACTTATGGCGCTGGATGGAACGGCGTGGGTGCCACGAGCTATCTGGGGCAGGCGGGAAGGGGCGTCACCGGGTTGTTCTACGGCGATACCAAGCAGTTTCTGGTCCAGGTGATGGGTGCTGTGATCTGCGCGGCGTGGGCATTCGGCGCCACTTTCCTGGTCTTCAAAGTGGTGAATGCGGTGAAGTCGATGCGTGTCTCGAAAGAGGTCGAACAAGAAGGGTTAGATGTCCCCGAGTTTGGACTCCAAGGCTATCCCGAGGATGCCATCTACGCTACAAAATCCTAAGCGACCCCAGAATGGAAACCATATGAAAAAGATTGAAGCAATTATCCAGCCGAACAAGCTGGACGAGGTAAAGGAAGCCCTTTACGGCATTGGCGTGGAGGCCTTCACGATCTCCGACGTGCGTGGCCACGGTCGCCAGAAAGGCCATACCGAGACGTATCGTGGGTCGGAATACACCGTAGACCTCCTTCCTAAAATAAAGATCGAAATTGTCGTGCCGAATGCACGCGCGGAACAGGTTGTGGGAACACTGAGCACCGCCGCCAGGACCGGAAAAATTGGCGACGGTAAGATTTTTGTCTTCTCGATCGAAGAAGCCGTACGTATCCGCAACGACGAGCGTGGCGACACGGCGCTCTGACTTCGAAGGCGATTCCACAGGCAGTGGTCGCGGTTGCTGTATTGGGACGTTCTCCCGCCGGCATTTCCGGCCAGTGGCTGGCGCAGCTTGTCGGAGTGACAACCGTGATCGGAATCGTGCTGCCGCTGGCCTACCTGCTCAATTGGATTCTCAACCGCCTCTACCCACATCGGGTCGCTCTCCAGGGCGAACGAAAGGGCATGGATCTGCGCGAATTGGGCGCCGGAGCCTACCCGGAAGCTGCTGAATTCTAGTAATCCAACGCTGCCTTGCTTCCACCACGCCTGACCGTCACGGGAGCCCATTCCGGTGATATCTTTGTCCCGTCATTATCCATGGACATCCTTGACCAACTTTTTGAGCAGCACTTCCACTCGCCGGTGTCGCGAGTGCAGCCGCTGCAGGGACAACTCGGCGGCTCCGGACGCCGCATCATCCGGCTCTCCGGCGATAACGCCAGCGCGATCGGAATTTTGTACGACGTCCGCGAGGAGAACGTAGCCTTTCTCGAATTCTCCCGCCACTTCCGCCGGCACGGGCTGCCGGTGCCGCAAGTTTACGGGGAAGACCTGGACCGCGGCGCCTACCTGGAAGAAGACCTCGGCGACACCACGCTGTTCCAGTTTCTCTGCGAGCATCGAGACGGCGAAAACATTGGTCCCGAAGCGGTGAAAGCCTACCGCAAAGTCGTCGCCGTCTTGCCGCGGTTCCAGGTCGCCGCCGGCCGCGACTTGAACTACAAGCTTTGCTATCCCCGCGGCAGCTTCGACCGCCAGTCCATCGCCTGGGACTTGAACTACTTCAAATATTATTTCCTTCGGCTCGCCGGCATCCCGTTCAATGAGCAGGCGCTGGAGGACGATTTTGGACGGCTCACGAAGTTCCTGTTGAGCGCCAACCGCGACTACTTCCTCTACCGCGATTTCCAGTCCCGCAACATCATGTTGCGCGGCGGTGAACCCTGTTTCTTGGATTACCAGGGCGGCCGCAAAGGCGCGCTGCACTACGACATCGCCTCACTCTTATACGACGCCAAGGCCGACCTGCCGCCCGAACTGCGGCAGCAGTTGCTCGGCGATTATCTGGAAACGCTGGGCGGATTCGTCGAACTCACCCGCGACGCTTTCATGCAGCATTATTATGCGTACGTGTACATCCGCATCATGCAGGCGTTGGGCGCGTACGGGTTTCGCGGGTTTTACGAGCGCAAGCCGCATTTTCTGCAAAGCGTGCCCTATGCCATGAAGAACCTGCGCTGGTTGCTGCACAATACCGAGCTGCCCTTTGCCGCGCCCGCGTTGATGAAGGCCTTCCAGAGCATGCTGGGATCGGAGCAACTGCAGGCGGTGGCCTCCGGTTCCCCAAACCTGGTGATCCGGATTTTCAGTTTTTCGTATCACATTGGCCTGCCCAAAGATGACACCGGGCACGGTGGCGGCTTCGTTTTCGATACGCGCAGCATCCCGAATCCCGGGCGCGAAGAGCGCTTCCGGGCTTTAACCGGGAAAGACCGGGCGGTCGCCGAATATCTGGAGCAGCAGGAAAGCGCGCACAAGTTTCTCGCCAACGCAGCCGCGCTGGTGGACGCCAGCGTCAGCGATTATCAACGCCGCGGTTTCAAGAGCCTGATGGTGTCGTTCGGTTGCACCGGCGGCCGGCATCGCTCGGTGTACCTGGCCGAGCAACTGGCGAAACAACTGCGCACCAAAAACGGCGTGGATGTCGTGGTGCGGCATCTTGCGCTGGAGAATACGGGCGAATGAAAGCGATGGTTCTGGCCGCCGGCCTGGGGACGCGTTTGCGCCCGCTCACCGAGAACTGCCCCAAGGCGCTGGTGGAGGTCGCCGGCCGCACCCTGCTGGAGATCACGCTCTCGCGCCTGCGCAGCTTCGGGATCCGCGAGGTGATCGTCAACGCCCACCACTTTGCCGACATGATTGTCGCCTATCTGCAAGCCAATGAAAATTTCGGCATGCGCGTTCAGGTCTCGCGCGAAGAGGTCCTGCTCGACACCGGCGGCGGCCTGAAAAAAGCTGCCTGGTTCTTCCGGGAGAATTCCAACCCTTCCGATGAGCCGTTCCTTGTGCACAATGTAGATGTGATCAGCACCATCGATCTCCGGCGCATGGCGCAATTTCACAATCAATCTCAGGCTCTGGCCACGCTCGCGGTGCAGGACCGAACAACCTCGCGCTACCTGCTCTTCGACGAGCAGAGTCAACTATGCGGCCGGCGTTCCGGCATCGATCAGAGCCCCGCAATGGTGCGCTCGACAACGCAGTCCAAGGCGCTGGCTTTTTCCGGCATCCACGTGATCTCGCCTCGTCTGTTTGCCAAGATGAGTGAAGACGGCGCGTTTTCGATCATTGCCTGCTATCTGCGCCTGGCTGCCGCCGGAGAAAGGATCGTCGGCTTCCGAGCGGATGATTACTACTGGCGCGACCTCGGCACCGCCGACCACATCGCGCAAGCCGCCCGGGATTTAAAGCAAGGAATCTTTTCGTCCTGAGCGCACGCAATGTCTGCCCCGAATGTACCGTTTCTGCTCGCGTGCTAATCTTCAGGAATCACATCCCACATGCGACAAAAAAGACGATCGGCGCTATCCGCTCGCGGTCACGCCAAAGCCGGCCGCATCGGCCTGCTGCACTGGGCCAAGCGCACGGTCACTGAACTGAATCGGGTAGGTCTGAGTCTCGAAGCTGATCCCGTGCACGACCTGCGAGTTGCAATTCGCCGCTCCCGCTCAATCGCTGAAGGTCTCCGCACCATCGATCCCGCACCCGGATGGAAACAATTCCGCGCCCTCGCGAAACCGCTGTTCTCGGCTTTGGGCAATCTGCGCGATACGCAAGTCATGCAAGGGTGGGTAGCGCTTTTCGCTACCGAAGGTGACCCTCTCCGCGCCCGCCTTGCGGGGGCGCTTTCCGCTCGCGAAAGCGAGCAGAAACTCGCGGCCCATGAGGCCCTCAACCGTTTCAATGCCAAGCGATGGATGAAGATGGCGCATGAACTGGATCAGCGCTCGGGCAAGCTGCCGCCGGGCAGCCGTGTTTTTCAGCATCTCGCGTTGGAGCGATGGGTCGACGCATATGGTTTGCACCAGACCGCAATGCGCACGCGTCGTGCCGACGATCTCCACCAGTTGCGCATTGGGATCAAGCGCTTCCGCTATACCGTCGAAAATTTCCTTCCCTACCACCACCGGCGCTGGAGCAAGGATTTGAAGCGCATGCAGGACCTGCTGGGCGAAGTTCATGACTTCGACGTGCTTTTGGCGGAGATCGCACTCCAGCCCGGCATACCGGCTGCCGTAGAACACTTGAACTCGCGTATTCACCTCGAGAGATCTAAACGCGTGGCTGAGTACGCGGCCAGAACGACGGGTCCCGACTCCCTCTGGGAGCAATGGCGGCAGGGCCTTCCCAGCGGGCGCGAACTGACTCTAGCCGTCAATGCCAAGCTGCGGTGCTGGTCGCGAGCGCTGGATCCCGATCCTGCTTACTCGCGCCGCGTCGCGCAGACCAGTGTCAAGCTGTGGCGCGCCCTGCGCAGTGAGTTGGCATGGCCCTTCGACCGGCGCACGACTGTCCTGTTGCGGGCCGCCGCGCTCCTGCATAGCGTCGGCGCCGATAAGGGCAAGAAGAAGCGTAATTCGTATCGGGCGGCCATGATGGGCAAGCTTGCAGTCCCGGTCGGGTGGAGCGAGGAAGAGATGCGCCTGGTCCGGCTGCTCTCCCGTTACTGCCGCGGAGCTTTGCCGTGCTCGGCCGACAAGGACTTCTCTGCACTGCCTCGTTCTCAGCAGCAACGGGTGATGCGGCTTGCCGGCATTCTGCGGCTCGCCGAGGGAATCGAGGTGAGCCACCCTTCCGGGGCGCGCAATTTGCAGGTACGCACAATTGCAGGCGTACTTACAATCTTGGTAGATGGCCTTGATTTGCTCAGCCCTCACGCGGCTGAACTGGCGTCGGCTCGTCATCTGTTTGAGGTCGCTGAGGGTATCCCGATTCTGATCCGCCCGACTCCACCGCGCTAGTCTGCAAGTTCTTTAGCGAAAGCAGCACATTCATAGCTGATCTGGAATGACCCTACGCACGACAACCTGCGGTTGAACCGTGTGTCCCGGCTCTTGAACTTTAGCTGTTGACCTTCCGGATACAAGCGCACCGTTTTTGGTGCAAATTTTAATTCTCTATTAACAAGGTTGTCATAGCCTGTGCTTGACAAGGACTCGTCGAGCGAGGAGCCAATGCGAAAACTTCGAGGACGGATCTGCACCCGGGAAGCTACGCCCGTTCAAGTTGCTGCCGTCTGTTATCGCCATGACGCAGGCTCAACCAAGTTCCTGCTGGTGCGCACCAGCAGCGGCCGCTGGACGTTTCCCAAGGGCCGGCTGGAAGACGGGCTCTCGCTCGCTGAAGTGGCGGCCCTGGAGGCATTCGAAGAAGGTGGCGTTGAGGGCAAGGTCCATCCGCGTCCGGTCGGGAAGTACCTGCACCGGAAGGAGTCACTCCGCGGCGCATCGAAGGATGTGACGGTTCTTGCTTTCATCCTGGAAGTGAAGAAATCCGCCCTGCCCGCCGAATCGCACCGTACGCCGCGTTGGTTCTCCGCCGCGGAAGCGAAGCTGCGCCTGGCCAATCGCCGTCCCGAGAAATACCTTCGCGGCATGGAGCGGGTCTTCGATTCGGCTCTGCAGCAGATCGCGCGCAAACACTCCTACGAGTGAGCAGATCTGGAATCTTTCATGGTCGCTCGACGATGGCGGAGGTGCGTGGCGGGTGAGAGACAGGTCATGCTGCGGCAGGAGGCATCGCCGCTGGCGGCCGGTTCCACCTGGTCCGGGAGACGCGGGCGGAGCAAGGTGCTGTCGGGTACGATGACCCCCAGGAGCTCTCCCAAGTGCAGGAACTGCTCGAGCCATAAGGCGGAAGTGTCGTGCGTCATGGCGTTGGCGGAGATGCCCTGCAACAGCCGATAGTAAACGTTTTGCACTTTCCACAGGTCCACATCGAAGGGCAAAACACGCGCCAGGGAGACGACGGCGGACACCATCTCCAGCAGATCCCGATCGCCGGGCTTCAGCGCCCAGTGGTCTACCAGCGCGTTCAGGCGTTCGCGCAAGGCGAATTGCAGCGCCGGGACATCGAGCTGGATGTTGTCGCGCGAGGCCGTTTCGACGAGAGTGCGGATGCGCTCCAGGTCCACGTCGCGATCGTTCAGGGCATGTCGTACCGAGCGGTCGAGGACAAAGTCGCTGGTCACGCGCAGGATGCCGGGCAGCGGCATCTGTAAATCCGATAGGAAGCACATGAGCTGGGCGTGCTGGTCGTAAACCTGGCGATACGCCGACTCGGCTTCGCTGAGGGTGGAGCTGACGACTTGCGAGACGATGCGGCGCTGCTCATCGCGAAACAGCGATTTCAACGAATAGGTTGCGCCCTGGAAGTGCCGGTCAAGGACGCGCAGGCATTCCGGCAAATCGGCGGACTGAAAGGCGCGCGTGGTTTGCGCCACCAGGGTGCGGAAGTCCTCCTCCATGGAGCAGGGGCGGACACCGGCGGTGAGGTTGTGATCGCCGAAATGAAGCACCCCGAAGTTGACCGTCAACTGCTCGCGAGTGAGACGGGAACTGATGTCGGCGCGGCCGAGGGCGAGCCTCGCCTTGCCCGACTCCAGCACGCGCGATTCCAGCAAATCCACGCTGTAGCAGTAGACGTAACTGCGCCCGCGGTAGCCGTCGAACAGCGAACTGATGGCGTAGTGCGCGCCCACTTCCTTCAGGTTCAGCATGGCGGGCCGCACGAAGCGGTCGTAAACCTGGCGGCCGTTGCCGAAGCTGGGAATGTTGCTCCAGGCTTGCTCCAGCCGTTGCAGGAATTCTTCCTCGAGATCGACGGCGAGCAATTCCTGCGCGAGCTGCACGGCGCGGCCGGCGTATTGCAGCAATTGCACCGTCTCCACGCCGGTGAGCTCGTCGAAGAAAAACCCGCAACTGGTAAACATCAGCATGAGGTGGCGCTGCATTTCCAGCAGCTTCAGAACGCGCACCTGGTTTTCGCGCGACAGCCCGGGAAAGCCATGCCGCGCCAGAAAAGCATCGACGTTCCACGGGGAGCGATCCAGCACCACGCGGATGTACTCATCCCGTGCGGCCCAGGGATCGAGCAACAGGGGCTGCGCCTGCTCAAGGTAGAGCGGCGCCAGATAGTCGCGCAGCCAGTTCAGCGCGTCGCGCAGCGGGCGGCGCCACTGCTGGTTCCAGGAAGCGTGCGTGCCGGAATTGCAGCCGCAATCGGCTTCCCAGCGGCTGACCCCGTGCATGCAGCTCCACGAGGTCTTCTCCGCGATCGCCACTTCCTGGGTGGGAGGATGCTGGGCGAGGAATTCGCCGTAATTGGTCACCCGCGCCAGGCGATTGCTTTCGATGTAATCGAGCGCGTACGCCAGGGCCATGTCGCCGTGGCGATGATGATGTCCGTAGGTCTCGCCATCGGTGGCGATGTGCATGAGCTGCGGCCAGTCCCGCGCGTCGTTGAAGCCGCTGAGCAGGCGGTGAGCGAAATTCTCGCCGTTGCACAGCAGTTTCTCGAAGGCCACCGCGTGCGAGATGGGGCCGTCGTAGAAGAACAAGCTGATCCCCCGGCCGGAGGGCAGATTGCATTGGTAGGCGCGGCTGGGATCGATGGCGGCGCCATTCAGAGTTGTCCAACCGTCCCAGGGCCGGCTGCGCCAGCGCTGCGCCTGATGCGGCGCCAGGATCGTGAACTTGATGCCCAACGAGCTCAGGCACTCCAGGGTTTCCACGTCCACTGCTGTCTCCGGCAGCCACATGCCCTCCGGGTCGCGCCCGAAGCGGTGTTGAAAGTCGCGGATGCCCCACAGGACTTGGGTGTATTTGTCGCGCGGGCTGGCCAGCGGCAGGATCAGGTGGTTGTAGGCCTGCGCCAGCGCGGCGCCGTGCCCGGAGAACATCGCAAGGCTTTGGCGATCGGCAGCGAGGATCTGCTCGTAGGTCCACGGCGCCTTCCCCTCCAGCCAGGAGAGCAGGGTGGGGGCGAAGTTAAAACTGATGCGCGCATAGTTGTTGGTGATCTTCGCGATCCGCCCCTGCCCGTCGAGAATGCGCGAGGCGCTGTTGGCCGCGTAGCACTCCGCGGCAATGCGCTCGTTCCAGTCGTGGTAGGGAGAGGCGGAATCCTGCAATTCGATCGCTGCCAGCCAGGGGTTCTCCCGCGGCGGCTGGTAGAAATGACAATGAATACAGACGTAACGCTCCATTCGGCCGGTAGCCTCCGGAAGCTGTACTGCTCTTGCGTCGCCTGCAGCACACCATAGCGCCGAGTCCTGTGGAGAAGGGAGATACCGTCTTGGTACATGCAGGACCTCGCATGCGGGATGAGCCCGGAGGGCGGTGGCTCATCGCCGTCGCTGTAAGGGAACACGCAGTTGGCTGATGTCAGCCGTCGCACCTGGGCCGCGTTTGACCTGCACTCGCCGGCACCCCTAGCCATCGCAGGAATGTCATCATCGGGCACCAGTTTGTCAGGCCTGACTGGAACAGGTTCAATCCGACAAACGCGGTGAACAGGAAGAAGTACGGACTCACCCAGTAGCCCAGGGCAACGGATGCGGCCACGAACGTGCCCGCTATCAGGCGCAGCCAACGATCTATGGTCATTCCGAAACCTCCTCATGAATTTGTGCGGAGGAAGCGGCGGACTTCGGGATGCCGCGGCCGTTCCGCTTCTGGCTCATGTAGTAGAGCACCGGCACCGCCATGCGCGAAAGCACGGTGGACGCAACCTCGCCGGCCATGAGCGAGAGTGCGAGTCCCTGGAAGATCGGGTCGAACAGGATCACGCTGGCGCCGACGACGACAGCGGCGGCGGTCAGCAACATGGGGCGGAAGCGCACCGCGCCGGCGTCCACCACGGCTTCCTCCAGCGCCATGCCCTGGGCGCGGCGCAGCTCAATGAAGTCAACCAGGATGATGGAATTGCGCACGATGATGCCGGCGCCTGCGATGAAGCCGATCATGGAGGTCGCCGTGAAGAATGCGCCCAGCAGCGCATGCGCCGGCAGGATGCCGACCAGCGTCAGCGGGATGGGCGCCATGATGACGAGCGGCGTCTTGAACGAACCGAACCAGCCGACCACCAGCACGTAGATCAGAACCAGTACCGCCGCAAATGCCAGTCCGAGGTCGCGAAAGACCTCGACGGTGATGTGCCACTCGCCATCCCATTTCAAGGCGTAGCGCTCGGAATTTTCCGGCAGCGCGGTGCCCATGTCCTGCTCGATGGAATAGCCGGCGGGGAGCTTGATCTTGCCGACCGCCTCCTTCATGCCCAGGATGGCGTACACCGGGCTCTCCTCCTGGCCGGCGACGTCGCCGGTGACGTAGACGACCGGGCGCAGATTCTTGCGGTAAATGTAGGGCCTGAGCGCGGTTTTCTCCACGTCCGTAATTTCGCCGAGTGCAACCATGCTGCCGGCGGCGTTCGGAACCTTGAGATTACGCAAGTCCTCAATGCCGGAACGCGCGGCCCGCGAGAGGCGCACTTCGATGGGAACGTCCTCGCGCGCTTCGGGCCGATGCAGCAGGCCGGCGCTGCTGCCGCCGAGGGCGATCTGCATGGTGCGGGCGACGTCGGCGGCAGAGACGCCGTTCAGCGCGGCTTTGTCCAGGTTCACCTTGAGCGCGTATTGCGTCTGCGGATCCTGGACGTACCAATCCACGTCCACCACGCCCGGCGCGCGCTGGAAAACGTCTTTCACCTGGCGCGCGACTTCGATCTGGCGCTGGTAGTCGGGGCCGTAGACTTCGGCGACGAGCGTTTGCAGCACCGGCGGGCCGGGCGGCACTTCGGCAACTTTAATGCGCGCGCCAAACTGCTGCGCGATGGGCTGCAATCTCCCCCGGATGCGCTTGGCGATGTCGTGGGATTGTGCCTTGCGGTCCTCACGCGGCAGCAGGTTGACCTGGATATCGGCCTGATTGGGGCCGCGGCGCAGGAAGTAATGACGCACCAGGCCGTTGAAATTGTACGGGCCCGAGGCGCCGGAGTAGATCTGGTAATTCGCGACTTCGGGTTCCTGGACGATCTTCGCGGCCAGCGCCTGCGCGGCAGCGGTGGTTTGCTCCAGGGTCGTGCCGTCCGGCATATCAATGATCACCTGGAATTCGCTCTTGTTGTCGAAGGGCAGCATCTTCACGCGAACCAGCTTCAGCGGGACCAGCAGCGCGGCGAGCAGAAGAAGGATGACAACCGAGGCGAAAAACAGGGCGCGCTTGCGGCGGTCCGCAATCAGGGGATTCATCACACCGCGATAGAGGCGCGTCGTCCAGCCTTCGGTTTCGTGCTTGGCGGCGCCAGGCTGACGTGGCCGCCGAGAAAGCGTAGCGCGGCCCAGGGCGAAACCACAAAGGCTACGATCAGCGAGAAGATCATGGCCGCCGAGGCGCCGACCGGAATGGGGCGCATGTAAGGCCCCATCAGGCCGCGAACGAAGGCCATGGGAAGAATGGCGGCGATCACGGCGAAGGTGGCGAGAATGGTGGGATTTCCGACCTCGTCCACCGCTTCGACCGCAACATCCATCCGGGGACGACTGAGATTTTCGGGCAGCCGCAGGTGGCGGACAATGTTTTCGACCACGACGATGGCGTCGTCCACGAGGATGCCGATCGAGAAGATCAGGGCGAACAGGGTGACGCGGTTCAGGGTGTAGCCGAAGAAATAGAAGATGGCGAGCGTCAGGGCGAGCGTTACCGGAATCGCGACCAGCACCACGCCGGATTCGCGCCAGCCGAGCGCGAAGGCGATCAGCAGCGTCACCGAGATGGTCGCCAGCAGCAGGTGTTTGAGCAATTCGTTCGACTTCTGTTTCGCGGTCTCGCCGTAGTTGCGCGTGACGGTGACATTCAGGTCCGCGGGGAGCAGGTAGCCGCGAAGCGAGCCGATCTTGTCCTGCACGCGTTCGGTGATCACGCTGGCATTGGTGTTCTTGCGCTTGGCGAGCGTGATGGTGACGGCGGGATATTGCGCCGGGTCACCCGCTGCTTCGCCGTTGCCGAAGAGCACGTAATTATCGGCCTCGGCGGGACCGTCCTCGATTTTCTGCACCTCGCTCAGATACACCGGCCTGCCGTTGTGCACGCCGACGACGACCTGCTGCAATTCATCCGGGCTGGAGAGAAAACGGCCGGCATCCACCAGGATTTCCTGATTATCGCGGGCAAACTCGCCGGCGCGCACCTTCTGATTGGCGGATTCCAACTTGGCGGTAACCTGGACCGGCGAAAGACCATAGGCGGCTAGCCGCCCGCTGTCGAGCACGACACGAACTTTTCGTGGCAGCCCGCCGATAATTCTTGTTTCGGAAACATCGTCGAGCTGCTTGAGGGAATTCTCCAGTTCACCGGCGATGCGGCGGAGCGAGGCGGCGTCGTAATTCTTGCCCCACAGCGTGAGCGCCATGATGGGGACGTCGTCGATGGAACGGACCTTGATCAGCGGCTGGGAGACGCCCGGCGGAATGCGATCGAAGTTGGCATAGAGCTTGTTGTACGTGCGGAGAATCGCGTCCTCTTCCTTTTGCCCGACGTAGAAGCGCACGATCACCATGCTCATCCCGGGCTGCGAGATGGAGTAGAGGTACTCGACTCCGGGCACCTCGCGCAGCAGCTTCTCCATGGGAATGGTGACGCGCTGCTCGACTTCGGCGGCGGAGGCGCCCGGCATCTGGACGAAGACGTCGAGCATGGGGACGACGATCTGCGGTTCTTCCTCGCGTGGCGTCTGCCAGATGGCGAAGGCGCCGAGAAGGAGCGCGCCGATGATGACCAGCGGCGTGAGCTTGGAAGCAATGAACGCGTGCGCGATGTTGCCGGCGGCCCGGAGTTTTGGATCCATGGCCGCCATCAATTCACAACCTTCTTGCCGGCCAGGTCACGGCTTCCGGGCGAGCTGATGAGGCGCTCGCCGTCGGAAAGGCCGGAGAGAATCTCGACGTCATCGCCGGCCGGCTTGCCCAGCGTGACGTATCGCAATCCGATCTGGCCGTCGGCGGCGACCACGTACACGCCATGCATCTGGCCGCGTTCGAGCAGGGCGGTTCGCGGGATGACGATGGCTTCGCGCTGGCCGCGCGGGAATCGGACGCGCCCGAACAGTCCGGAGCGAAGGCGGGCATCGGGAGAGAGTTCAAGTTTCACGACGAAGCTGCGGCTGGCCGGATCGGCGGCGGGAACGATTTGAACGACCTTGGCGCTGAGGTCCGTTCCGAGGGCATCCACCCACACGCGAGCGCTGGCGCCCAGAGTCACAAACCGAATGTCGCTTTCATCCACGGAAGCTTCCAGGCGGAAGCGCTGCGTGTCCTCGATGGTGATCAGCGGAACGCCGGGCGAGGCGAGCGCGCCCGTGTCCACCAGCCTGGCCGTGATGACCCCGTCGAACGGAGCCCGGACGCGCGTGTAGCTGAGCCCCGCCCTAGCCTGCGCTTCCATGGCGCGAGCTTGTGCGATGCCGGCCTGCGCCTGATCGCGCCGGGCGCCGGCGGATTTTTGGCGGGCTTGCACCTCGTCCATTTCGTGGGGACTCACCGATTTTTTTTCGTACAGGCTCTGATAACGGGTGAGCGTCGCGTTTTGCAGGCCATAGTCCGCGTCGGCGGCGGCAATATCTTGCTGGGCGGCATTCACGGCGGCAGCAGCGCGCTCCAGCGCCGCGTGTTGCTGCGCGTCATCGAGCACGATCAGCACGTCGCCCCGGCGAACACGCTGTCCCTCTTGCGCGCGGATGGAGGCGATGACGCCGGAGATTTGCGCCGAGAGCTGGCTGGTTTGCAGCGCCCGGATGGTGCCCACCGCTTCGAGGGAGTCCGGCACCGTCTTGCGTTGCGCTTCCAACATCGAAACATCGCGCACGACTTCCGGCGATTGTGCGCCAGGCGTTTTCTTGTCGCTGCAGCCGAGCGAGATCAGCGCTGCCAGGACGGCAAGAACGAAAATGATCCTTCTCGTCATCATTATTGCTTCACCACGGGCGAGTTGAGGTCCAACGCGCCGGTCGCCAACTCAAGGCTGGCGTAGCTGGTTTGCAGCCGGTACGACGACTGCCAGAAATCGGTTTGGGCGCGCAGAGCCGCTTCCTGCATGCGGAGCAGGTCGGTGATGGTGCTCAGGCCGGCTTCGTAGCGGTTTTGGCCGATGCGCAAACTCTCCTGCGCCTGGCTCGCGGCCGCGCGCGCCACCTCGACCTGCTGCCGGGCGGTGTCGAAGTCGAGATAAGCCTTTCGGACTTCCAGGCGAATGCCGCTGGCGGCCGCATCATGCAGCGCGTCAATGCGGCCCTTCAGCGCGTGTTCGCGCGCCAGGCGTGCGCGCTTGGCGCCGCCGTCGAAAAGATCGACCTGGAGCTCCAAGCCGGCCATCCAGTTGTTGCCGCCGCCTCCGGCGAAGCGCGGGTTGTCGAGTTGCCAGTCCGCGATGACGTTCAACCGCGGACCGAATGACGCTTTGGCCGCGCGCACGCCGTCGGCCTGAACGGTCTGCTGCAGAGTTACGGCTTGAAGATCGGGACGCTGCTCCAGTGCGCGTTTTTCCAGTTCGTCGAGGGTGACAACCGGGAGCGGCTTCTCGCCCGCCAGATCGGCAGGCTCGAATTGCGTGTCGGGCGAAATGCCCATCTCGATGTCGAGCTGGGCTCGCGCCAGCGCCACCGCATTGCGCGCGAGAATCAATTCTTCCTGCCGCGAAGCATGGTTCACCTGCGCGCTCAGCAGGTCACTTTCGACCACCATCCCGGCCTGCACATAGGCCCGGCTGCGGTCGAGGATTGACTGAGAAGTTTGGAGAGCATCCTCGGCGACGCGTTGCTGTTTGACCGCAAGCAGCAGGCCGGCATAGGCGTTGACGACACGCATCACCAATTCCTGGTCGCCGCGCTGCAGCTTGCGCTGCGCGACGTCGTCCATGCGCCTGGCTTGCCGAAGCTGCAACCAGCTCACGCCAGAGTCGAACAATTGCCAGCCGCCGGAAAAGCGCGTGGCGAAGTTGCCGAACGGAGTGGGCGTGTTGAGCCGGTTGAGCGCGAAGTCGGAGGCGGCGAATCGTTGCTGGCGCAGCCTGCCGCCAAATACGAATACCGGGTCATCGCCGCGCTCGTATGCTTCCGTGAACTTGATCTGCGGGAACAGTGCGGAGCGCGCGAGCTTGATATCGGCCGCCGCCGCGTTCTTCTCGAACACCGCCGCTTTCCGCGCCGGATTCTTCTCCAGCGCGGTGGTCACCGCCTGCGGGAGCGTCAAGGTGGTTTGCGCGATTGCGGACAGCGGCAGCCCCAGGGCGGCCAGCAGCAGCGCGATGCGGCCGATTGCGCTATCGAACCTCATTGCCCGTGGACCCCGGCTGCCACAAGCTCCGCCACTTCGGCGGGGATGATTTCGAATGAAGTTGTGAACTCGGCCGACTTCTGCACCATCGCACCCACCGAGCAATACTTCGACTCGGAGAGGTGGATCGCGGCGGCAACAGCTTCGCGGTCCACGTTCACGCCGGTCAGAATGTGCCGAATGCGCACCTTGGTGAACACCTGCGGGGGTTCGGAAGCCTGGTCGGCCTCCACGTGCACCTCGTAAGCGGTGATGTGCTGGCGCTTCTTGCGCAGGATGTTGATGACGTCGAACGCAGTGCAACCTGCCAGCGCGGCGGCAACCAATTCGATCGGCTTGGGGCCGGTGGCGCCGATGGCGTCGTCAACAATCAGGTGATGGCCGCTGCCGGTGGTGACCACAAATTGGCGGCCCGTTCCCGTTGGTTGGGCCAGCACTACTGAAGCCTGGATCAAGGCAAACCTCCATAAGGGCACAGGGATAAATGCAATCCTACGGAGATTTGTTACAGGATGATTGGGTGCCCCGTCAGTGATTTCAAACGGCTAGCGGGCGGCTTTTGCGGCGGCCGATTCCCGAATCAGATTGCGAACCTGGGCGCGGACCTTGGCTTTCACTTCCTCGGTGCAGTGGCGCTGGCAACGGCGGACGGTTTCTTCCAGGCTCGTCAGATAGGCCTTGCACGGGGAACAGTCGCCGAGGTGGCCTTCAACGTCGGCGCACAGCGACGGGTCGACTTCCTGATCGATGAAATCGGAGAGCAGAGCAAATAGCCGTTTGCAGCGCGCCGAGGGCTGCTGTTTGGATCGGGTGGCCGGCTTGGGCTTGCGCGCCAGTTGGTTGCGCAGGAACACCCGCGCGCGGTGCAGGCGGACGCGGACTGTGCCTTCGCGAAGCCCGGTGATGCGCGCGACTTCCTGGGTGGAGAGTTCTTCCATGTCGTGGAGGACCAAAACCATGCGATAGTCCGGCGGGATTTTCAGGACCGCGCGCTGCAATTCTTCGCGGTTCTCCGCGCGCAGGAGCTGTTGTTCCGGGCCGCCTTCGCGGGAAGCGGTGAGCGCCTCGAGTTGGCTGCGGTCGGGGAGAAGATCGTCGAGCGAGAGGGTTTGTTTGGGGGCGAATCGGCTGCGCCGCCGGCTCATCAGGCAGCGGCTGCGGGCGACCTTGTACAGCCATACCGCGAGTGCCTCCGGGCTGTCAAAGTTGGACAGTTCGGGGACGGCGCGGATCAGCGTTTCTTGAGCAGTATCCTCTGCGTCCTCACGGTGGCCACAGACCTTCATGCTGAAGGAGAAGGCGGTCTGCTGCACCAAGGCGAGAGCGCGCTCCATGGAATGCGGCTCACCCGCTTTCAACTCGGCAATTGCTTTTTGCAGATCAGGTCGCACGCAAGATCAGGGTAGCCGATTCGGCAGCCGAAGTCAGCCGGCCATCCGGTGCTGCCGGCACGCTTCCTGCAGGCCCAGCACACCGGCATCAGCCAAGCCGTGGCTGTAACCGCTCGGGGAGGCACTCTAGTTACGCTTGCTTTCGTGTTATGCCGCCCTGAACGAATTCCCGGTCAATGAGGGCGATGATCAGGTCGCGGATCCTACAGAAAACGGCTAGCCGTTCCTCCGGCGTTCCTTCCGCTGCGGCAGGGTCTTCGAGACTCCAGTGCAGAAACTTCCAGGTACCGGGAAAGATCGGACAGCGCTCCCTGGCGTTGTCACAAACCGTAACGACGTAAGGGACATGTTGACCCAGGAGGCTGACCACGTCCTTCGACGTCTGTCCGGATATATCGATACCGATCTCGCGCATGGCTTCAATGGCGAGCGGGTTCAGCCCCTTTGGCTCGATGCCGGCACTCGTGGCCTCGAAGCGGTCCCCGGCGGCGTGACGCAGATAGCCTTCTGCCATCTGGCTACGGGCTGAATTACCAGTGCAGAGGAACAGGACTTTCGGTCTCATCAACACCACCAGGCGGATCACAGGGAAGTGTGTTCTGCATCACGGCTGTTATCCTATCATACATGTATAAGCGTATACAGATATAAATGAATACTGATAGAATCGAGCCAGGAGATACCGCATGAAGGATTTGGAGCAGTTGTTCAAGGGGCTCGCGGATCAGACGCGGCTTCGCATTCTGAACCTGTTGATTCACGGTGAGTTGTGCGTATGCGACATCCAGTACGTTTTGCAGTCGTCGCAGCCGAACGTGTCCCGTCACTTGACCTATTTGAAGAACTCCGGCTTGGTTCTGGATCGGCGGGAAGGGGTGCGGATGTATTACCGGCTGGCCCAGCCGACCGAGGGTGTGCACAAGCTGCTCTACGGATTTCTTCGGGGCCTCTTCCCATCGTCGGAAGCTCTCGCAGAAGACTCGCACAAATTAAAGAAGGCGATCCAGAGCGGCTCCTGCACGGCCAGCGAGTGGCGGCCCTACTCCGCGCTGGTGCGGCCCAAGACAGCGATTTCCTCGAGGGCATGACAAGAATGGCAAACACAGTCTCCTCGCGCCTGAGCTTTCTGGATCGTTACCTTACCGCGTGGATCTTCACGGCCATGGCCGTCGGCGTGATCGCCGGCTGGCTGGCGCCCGGAATCGTGCCTTTTCTGAACCGGTTCAGCGTGGGCACGACTTCGATTCCGATCGCGGCAGGGCTGATCGTGATGATGTATCCGCCCTTCACCAAAGTCCGCTACGAAGAATTGGGCGAGGTCTTCCGTAACAAGCGCGTGCTCGGTCTTTCCCTCGTGCAGAACTGGGTCGTAGGCCCGATCCTTATGTTCGTGCTGGCCATCGTCTTCCTGCGCGGCTACCCCGAATACATGGCTGGGGTGATCATGATTGGCCTGGCCCGGTGCATCGCCATGGTCATCGTCTGGAACGAGCTTGCCAAGGGCGACACCGAATATGCAGCAGGGCTGGTCGCCTTTAACTCCTTGTTTCAGGTGTTCTTCTATTCGTTCTATGCATGGGTGTTCATCACCGTACTGCCCGCTAAACTCGGCCTGCATGGCGCGGTCGTCCACGTATCCATTGGAGAGATAGCAAAGAGCGTTTTCATTTACCTCGGGATCCCGTTCCTGGCCGGTTTTCTGACCCGAACGGCGCTGATGCGCGCCAAGGGCCGGGCGTGGTACGACCACAACTTCGTGCCGCGGGTCAGCCCGCTGACGTTAATCGCACTGCTGTTCACGATTTTCGTCATGTTCTCCCTCAAGGGCGGGTACATCGTCCGTCTCCCGCTCGACGTCGTTCGTATCGCCGTTCCGCTGCTGATCTATTTCGTAGTCATGTTTTTGGTTTCCTTCTACATGGGGAGGAAGCTCGGAGCCGACTACACGAAGACGACCACGCTTGCCTTCACGGCGGCCTCAAACAACTTCGAGTTGGCGATTGCCGTGGCGGTCGCGGTTTTCGGCATCAACTCCGGGGCGGCGTTCGCGGCAGTGATTGGGCCGCTGGTTGAAGTGCCGGTGATGATCGGTTTAGTCAACGTCGCGTTCTACTTCCAGCGCCGATACTTCGGTGGAGAAGCGACCGGCACCCCAGTCGTCGCCATTTGTGACCCCTACGGAAGGGGCGTTCGGTGAGCAAGCAGCGCGTCCTGATCCTCTGCACTGGTAATTCTGCCCGGAGTCAAATGGGGGAAGGGCTCCTTCGCCATTTGGCCGGAGATCGCTTCGAAGTTTTCAGTGCAGGAACGAAGCCAGCCGGTTTGAACCCGAATGCGGTGAAGGCCATGCGCGAGGTCGGGATCGACATCTCCGCTCACCGCTCCAAGTCCGTGGATGAGTTTGCCGGCCAGCAGTTCGATTACGTCTTCACGGTTTGTGATAGCGCACGGGAGTCTTGCCCGGTTTTCCCTGGATCCGGCAAGCGCCTTCACCAGAGTTTCGAAGATCCGGCCGCCGCGCCACCGGAGCAGCAACTCGCGGTTTTCGGCAAGGTTCGCGATCAGATTCGCGCCTGGGCGGAGAAGTTTGCCGCAAGTGCGAGGTGAAGTCGGCAGGTCGAATTCCGAATGCGGCGGAGATCTCCACCTGGCTGGCGACCGCCGCAGTCAAGCAGTAGGGCTCCCGGTCACGCCCCGCAGTGCCGGTCGAAGGAGGCAAGATGGCGGAGTACCTTCAAACCACGATTGATAAGTTCACATTCCGGGTGGCGACGGACCGGCTTTATACCTCCGATGGCGTATGGGTACTTGCCGAGCCGTCCCAAGGCTCCCACCGCGTCCGGATCGGAGTTACGGATTACCTCCAGCAGCACAATGGCGACGTTGCCTTTGCCAACGTCAAACCGCAGGGCACAACGCTCAAAGCCGGGGACGATTGTGCGGAACTGGAGACCATGAAAGTCAACGTCGGCCTGCCCTCTCCCGTTTCCGGAAAGATCGTCGCGGTCAACAAGGCGCTGGAGGTGACGCCCGAGGTCATCAACCAGGACCCGTACGACAAAGGCTGGCTGGCCGAGATCGAGGCCGGCGATTGGGATGCCGAACGCGCCAAGTTGCTGGACGCGCAATCCTACCTCGCAGTCATGCAGTTGCAGGCACAGCAGGAGCTGCAATCATGAATCGCGATCAACGCATCGTCATCGTTCCGTGCAGCGGCATCGGTAAATCGCTGGGCACCGTGAGCCGCGAGGCAGCGTACGAGTTGTGCGACAACTTACGCCCTGACGACACCCAGTTGGTGGCCCTGTCGAAATTGGTTCTGGGCGACGAACCGGCGCGCGAACGAGTGCGCACCAGCCCGGTGGTGACCATCGACGGCTGCAAGCAGATGTGCGCTGCCAAGCTGGTGAAATATAGCGGCGGCACTGTTTCCCGTGAGGTCGCTGTCTTCGAAGCGTTCCGCGATCACAAGGACCTCAAACCCGAGGGCATCGCCGAGCTAAACCCGGAAGGAAAGCAGTTGGCGCGCGTCTTGGCCGAGGAAATCGCGGAACAACTCGATCACCTCCATTTCGCCGCTGAAGAAGGAGGACACCATGCCTAATCTCCCCGAGCGAAAGGTCGGCATCGTGTCCTGCTCCGGAGAGGAATTGGCTGAAGGCACAGTAGCGCGCCTGGCTGCGCTGAAGGTGCTGCACGAATCGCGTCCGGGCAAAACCGTCACCATTTGCCTGCCGTTATTTCTTGCCGGCGGCGAGGGAGACCGCGCCTTTGCGCGCTTTCATCCGACCATCACGATTGACGGCTGCCATCTCCGCTGTGCAGCTCGCGGGACCGAGATGTACTCGGGCAAGCCAGCCGCGAGCATCGTGATCAGCGATCTCGTCGCCGAGCATGGACTGAATGAAATCGAAGGGCGCCGGCAGCTCAATGCAGCGGGCAAGCAAGCGGTCGAGCTCGCCGCGCAGCGCCTGACAGCGCTTGTCGATGAAATCCTCGGCTCTCCCAGGCTCACGGTCCTCAACAACGTGGTTGCGGAGCCGCGGCCACGGCTGGCCAAGCCGGCGGGCTGTTCCTGCGGCTCCGGCATTCCAACCAGCAAACTCAGCATTGGGGATAAGACCGTAGAGGTGCTTGCCCTGCCGCTGATTTTCCAGCGACTCCATGAGCTTGGGCGTGCGCCCGAAGCCGCCGCGGACGAGCTGCTCGCAGCGGTGAAGATCTACAACACCGTCCCGCCTGGGGAAGAAGAGGATTACCGCGCGGCGATTACCCGCGCATATGCCGCCTTCTGTCAGGAGGTGGCGCCATGAGCCGGACAGCGACGTATCACACGGACGTGAAATGGACGGGTGAACACTGGGGCCACCTTGCCCTGGGCAACGGCCCTGAAATGAAGTTCTCCGCTCCTCCCGATGCGCAAGGCCACGCCGGCGTGTTGACCCCGGAAGATGCGTTCGTTGCTGCGGCGAACACGTGCGTGATGCTGATGTTCATTTGGGCGGCGGAGCGATTCCAGCTCAACTTGCTGTCCTACGAGTGCCGCACCGTGGGCACAAAATTGATTGAGCTGGACCGCACCGAGATCTTTACCCGGCTCGATTTCCATCCCGTAGTCCGAGTCGCATGCGGTGCCGGCCAGAAGGAGGTCGTGGAGGCCCGCACACGGCGTGCTTTGCAGGCCGCGCAAAAATACAGCCTGGTCGCGAATTCCGTGAAGTCCGAGGTCGTTATTGACGCAGAAATCACCGTGATGGAAAGCGCCGCGGTACATGAGGCCGGGTCCTAGCTGTTGAAAGCAACAAAGTGCGCTTGATTCCCGCCGACGCCCTCCCTGAAGTGGGCCGGCGATCTCTTGCCGCAACATCGAGCCCAGGGCGCGTGAGGTGCGGCGCACGGTATCTGCCGTCGAATCTCTGTAACGATCAGTTCGCCATTTGCATTTGTCACAATGACATCCAGGCAGCAAACTAGCCGAGGCTTCAAGAAGGAGTGCGCGTGTCCATGGGGAAAAGAATCCTGGTAGTTGGCGGCGTTGCCGGCGGAGCGTCCTGTGCGGCACGGGTACGGCGACTGTGCGAAGAGGCGGAGATCGTCATCTTTGATCGCGGGCCTTATGTTTCGTTCGCGAATTGCGGCCTGCCCTACTACGTCGGCAACGTCATTCAAGACGAGAAGAAACTCCTGGTCGCTTCGGCGGACCTGTTCAAGACGCGTTTCAGGATCGACGTACGTACCGAGAATGAGGTCATGGCGATTGATCGCGATCAGTGCGAGATCGTAGTGAAGCGCCTCGCGACCGGCGAGGTTTACCGCGAGAAGTATGAGGCGCTGGTGCTTTCGCCGGGTGCGGCGCCAATCCGCCCGGATCTTCCCGGAATCGATCTACCTGGCATTTTCGTTTTGCGCACCATTCCCGATAGTCGGCGAATCCGGTCCTGGATCGAAGGGCGAAAAATCGAAAGCGCCGTCGTTGTGGGCGGAGGTTTGGTCGGCCTCGAAATGTCGGAGAACCTGGCGAGCCGCGGCATCAAGGTGACGGTCATCGAGATGCTGGACCAGGTTCTTCCACCGCTCGATCCTGAAATGGCGGAGCCGGTCCAGGAACACCTGCGGCAGAACGGTGTCTCGCTTCACCTGCAGGACGCAGTGGCCGGGTTTGTCCAGACTTCCAATGCCGGCTTGGAAGTGCAGACGCGCTCGGGCGCGACATTTCCGGCGGATTTAGTGATCCTCTCCATCGGAGTACGACCGGAAACCAAGCTGGCAAAAGAGGCCGGTCTTGCGATTGGGGAGCGCGGCGGCATTCGAGTGGATGACGCGATGCGCAGCAGCGACCCTCGTATATGGGCGGTCGGCGATGCGGTCGAGACGCGGGGCGTGGTCACCGGCGAGTGGAATGTGGTGCCACTGGCGGGACCTGCGAACCGTCAGGGGCGCGTCGCCGCCGACTCGATCTGCGGCCGGCCGGCTCACTTTCGCGGCGTGCAATCCACGGCAGTATGTGGTCTGTTCGGACTGACGATCGCGACCACCGGCGCCAACGAGAAAACGCTTCGCCGCGTCGGCCAAAGCTACGAGAGGATCTATCTGCATCCCGGCCACCACGTCGGCTACTATCCGGGCGCCAGGCCCATCCACATGAAAGTGCTGTTTTCGGCTGAGGACGGCCGCGTCCTCGGCGCGCAGGCGGTGGGCCAGGAAGGCGTGGAAAAGCGCATTGACGTGATTGCGATGGCGATTCAGAAGAATGCCACAGTGTTCGATCTCGAAGAAGCTGAACTCTGTTATGCCCCGCAATTCGGCGCTGCGAAAGACCCGGTCAACATGGCCGGCATGATCGCCGGCAACGTGCTGCGGGGAGATGTTCCCCTGGCGCTTTGGGAAGCACTCTCCGACACGCGCGCAATGCTCGTGGATGCTCGGGAACCGTCTGAGTACGCGGCCGGCCACATTGAGGGCGCGGTGAACGTGCCGTTGCCGCAGATCCGCGATCGAATCAATGAGCTACCGCGAGATCGCGAGATCTGGCTCTACTGCGGTGTCGGGCAGCGCTCCTACTACGCGTCGCGAATCTTGCTGCAACACGGGTTCAACGTCAGAAATTTGTCCGGAGGATTCAAGACCTATGGGTACTTCCGGCCGCATCTGAGGTCGATCCCGGCCGCTGTCAGTAGTCAAGACTGATAAAAAGTCACCGATTGTCGTTCGATTCCACCCTGAGAGGAAAAAATGAAATCCGTAAGAGAACTTGTCGCCGAAGCGAATTCCAAGGTCACTACATTGCCAGCCGCTGAAGCCATCCAGTTGCTGAAGAACTGGGAAACCGACGTCGCCTTTATCGATTTGAGGGACACTGCCGAGTTGCAGCGGGAAGGGAAGATTCCCGGCGCTGTCCATGCCAACCGCGGAATGCTGGAGTTTTATGTCGATGCGGCGAGCCCCTTTCACAACCCGGTGTTTTCCAGCGGCAAGAGACTGGTTTTTTACTGCGCAGGCGGCGGACGTTCTGCGTTGGCGGCTTCCACAGCTCAGACGATGGGAGTCGAGAAAGTTTCCCACGTCGGCGGCGGGTTCAAGGCATGGAAGGAGGCCGGAGGCCCGGTTGTTTCCGCTGACAAGGAGTAGCCCCGGCAACCACGGCTTCCGTTCAAGAGGCCGGTAGCGTGGCTGCTCGTTCACGGCGTGCGGCAGCCCAGTGAGCGATCTCGCCAACGGCATGGATGGCAGCGTCCACCTGCTCCTCGGTGTTGAACGCCCCGATTGAGAAGCGGACTCCGCCGTGCCTCTCCAAGGTTCCGAGTTGTTGGTGCACGAGCGGCGCGCAGTGCAGTCCGGTGCGGGTCGCAATGTCGTGGTCAACGTCGAGCATAATGCCGACATCGCCGGCTTCCAGGCCTTCCACATTCATCGTGATCGTGGAGAGATGGTTGTCGAGTTTGTCACAACTGTAGAGTCGCACTCGCTCGATCTGGCGCAGTCCCTCGACCAGCTTTCGGGCCAGGCGCATTTCCCGCGCGTGGATGGCTTCGACGCCGTTTTCATCGAGCCAATCCTGGCCTGCCCACAGCGCCGCCACGCCCACCATGTTCGGCGTGCCGAATTCCATCCTCCACGGGTACTCCTCCAAATGGTAGGGATACGCCGAGCGCACGCCTGTGCCTCCGCTGCGAGTCTGACCGAGTTGCACGTGCTTGCGCACGCAGAGGCCGCCGATGCCCATGCTGCCCATCAGTGCCTTGTGACCGGTAAAGGCCAGCACGTCGACGTTCATCTCTTTCATGTTGATGGGAATGACTCCGGCGGTCTGGGCGGTGTCGATGGCGAAAGTGATGCCCCGTTCTCGGCAAATGCGTCCGATTTCCTTGACCGGCTGAACCGTCCCGATGACATTCGATCCATGATTGACAATGACCAGCCTTGTATTCGGACGGATCGCCTTAGCAATATCGTCCGGATTGACGAACCCAGCGCCGTCAAACGGCACAAACGTCGCCGTAACTCCGCCGTCGCGCACCAGGTGATTGATGGGGCGAATGACGGAATTATGTTCCAGATTCGTGGTAATGACGTGGTCGCCGGATGCCAATGACCCGGCGATGATGAGGTTCAGCGCGTCGGTGGCGTTGTAGCCGAAGCACAGCCGTTCGGGCGCGTCTTCATCGCCGCCAAAGAATTTCGTTAACCGCTTGCGCAAGCGATCGAGCAGCGAGCCCGCTTCCAGCGCCAGGTCGAAACCGCTTCGGCCCGGGTTCACACCGCTGCTCCGGTAGAAATCAATCATGAACTGGTATACGCCCTCCGGCTTGGGCCATGCCGTGGCGGCGTTATCGAAATAGATCAGATCCTGTTCCATGCGGGTCCTTGAGCGCAGCGCGCTTTCAGACTAGCCTAACTTCGTTTGCGCCCTCGGGCTGTGATGATCATCACCCTGCTACGGCAAAGACCACAGAGTCGTCTTCAGGCCCGGATGCAGTTGTCACCGGAATGAGTGCGGCTTATCACTGTTCCCGCGCCCGCGCTGGCCGACACTAGTGGCAGCACGTGGATGTGCTCGACGTTGTTCGAGAGGGGAGCCGGAACCCATGGACACGAAGCATCTCGGCATCAATAGCAAGTTGATCCACGCCGGCCACCGGGCGGACCCGACTGGCGCAATCAACGTTCCGATCTACCAGACCTCCACCTTTGCCTTCCGCGATGCCCAACACGGGGCCGCGCTTTTCGCCGGGCAAGAGGACGGCTACATCTACACCCGCATTGGAAATCCCACCATCCGCGCACTCGAGGAGAGCGTGGCCGAACTGGAGAACGGTTGCGGCGGCATTGCCACCAGTTCCGGCATGGGCGCGGTTTCGACTTTGTACG
This sequence comes from Terriglobia bacterium, assembly GCA_020072845.1. Classification (NCBI taxonomy): domain Bacteria; kingdom Pseudomonadati; phylum Acidobacteriota; class Terriglobia; species Terriglobia bacterium. The sequence continues at coordinate 20,145 of JAIQGF010000004.1, read as the reverse complement.
TAGCGCTGTTGAGCGCGGGCGCTCACATGGTGAGCACGGCATCGGTCTACGGACCCAGCCGCGGACTGGTGGAGAACCACTTTTCGCGTTTCGGAGTCGAATCCACCTACCTCGATACCTCGGACCTGGCCCGGGTCCGGGATGCCCTGCGTCCCGAGACCAAGCTGGTGTACGTCGAGACGCCGTCCAATCCGACGATGCAGCTTACCGACATCGCGCAGGTTTCGGCGCTGGCGCATGCCCACGGCTGTTTGATCGCCGTGGATAACACCTTCGCCAGCCCGTATCTGCAAAAGCCCTTGGATCTCGGCGCCGACGTGGTGCTTCACTCGGTGACCAAATTCATCAATGGCCACGCCGATGTGGTAGGCGGAATCCTGGTCGCGAAGGACCCGTCGATCTACAAGCTTTTGCGCAGCGTCATGGTTAATTTCGGCTGCAACATGGATCCGCACCAGGCCTTCCTGGTGTTGCGCGGACTCAGGACGCTGGGCGTTCGCATCGAGCGGGCCCAGCGGAACGCACTGGAGATCGCGCGCTGGCTGGAGACGCAGCCTGAAGTTCAGACTGTGCGCTACGTCGGCCTGGAATCGCACCCGCAGCATGAGTTGGCTAAGCGGCAGATGCGGGGCTTCGGGTCGATGATCAGCTTCGAGCTCAAGGGCGGAATGGAGGCGGGGCGCCGGCTCATGAACGCGGTCAAGGTGGCCACGCTGGCCGTCTCCCTGGGCGGCGTAGAGACCCTCATTGAGCATCCGGCTTCCATGACGCATGCGGGCATCTCGCCCCAGGATCGTCGAGCGGCGGGATTCAGCGACGGCCTGGTTCGCTACTCGGTTGGCATCGAGGATGTGGAAGATCTCATCGCCGACCTCCGCCAGGCGCTCGACGCGGTCGCGATGGAAATAGAAGTCGCTGCTGCTCGCTAGCGGCAAGCGCAAATTCCTCCAGATGTATGCGAGCTGCTGTGATCCAGAAACTGAGCATTACGGCCCTGGTTGAAAACACCGCCGGTCACTTCGACCTGCTGGGCGAGTGGGGACTTTCGCTCTGGATCGAAGCCGATGAGCACCGCATTCTCTACGACACCGGACAAGGCCGAACGTTGGTGGACAATGCACGGCTGCTCGGCGTCGATTTGAGCCGTGCGGATGCCTTGGTTCTCAGCCACGGCCACTCCGACCACAGCGGGGGCATCGCGGCGCTGATGGCCAGTGGTTTTCACGGCAAAGTGTTTGCGAATCCGGCGGCGTTTGCGAAGAAATATCAACGCGAGAAGGACTCGGGTGTCCGGCTGAAAGGTATGCCGGCCGAGTGCGTCGAAGCGCTTCGCCACGACGTTGAACTGATCGACTCGTCGGCGCCAACCCAAATTGCTCCCGGGGTGATCGTGACCGGCGCCATCCCGCGCCGGACGGAGTTTGAGGATACCGGTGGAGCTTTCTTCCTGGAACTGACGGGACGCGCACAGCAGCAGTTGCTCGCGCACGAGGCGCGGCTGAGCATGGATGAGCGCCATCACATCCTGCAGTTGGTCGCGGAAACCGAAAGCGCCGCCCGGCTGATAGTGGCTGCTGCGTCCCCAAAGACGACACGCCAAAACCTGGTAGACAAGCCAGCCGTTGGCGAGCACGTCGAGAGACGCGTCGGGTGTCTCCACCTGCACTGCGCCGAGGGTGTGCGTCCAGTACTGCCACACAGCTTCGAGGGCGCCTCGGGCGGCACCCGACCCGCAGAACCGGCGAACCAGGCTGGTCGCATCCTCGGCGTCTTGCCCCATGCCGAGCGTGAAGATGATTTCGCGTTCTTGCCCACCGGCAAGTTCGAATGGAACCTGGATCGCCGCACAGGGATCCAACGCCGCTCCCACCTTGCCGGCGAGCCGCGACCGGGACATCGCAGCCGGACTTCGAAGTGTGCCATTGCGTCCGAGAAACTCAGCCCGATCGCACGTCACGGTTTGCTTGGGAGCGTCCGCGGCGAAGAAGCCCACCCAGCCGGCGTACTCCGTGTTGTACGGGTTGCGCGCGAACAGGGCGGCGCTATTCGGGGCAATTTCGCTGGTAACGTGCATCGACGTTTTCGGCCGCAGGTCACCCAAGACCCATTCCACATATCCCGTAACGGAGAGTCGGCGCGATCGACTCCGACTGGTTTCGCACCTTCAACACCGCGAACTTGACAGGCGCATCCAACGCTACATAAACCCACAACTCCGAGCGAATGCCGCTTTCGGTGTGTTCGAAGACGCTGTAGCCGAATCCGTGCCGGCTGATGTAGGGCGTGGCGCCGCGGCTGGGCCATGGTGTGGGCGACCAGAAGTGGCCGCTCTCCTCATCACGGCAAGCGCCGAGGCATACGGCGCAATCACCAGATCCTCGGCGAGGCCACGTTTCAGACCTTGACCGGGAACGCCAAAGGCACGGTACTGATAATTGAGGTGAACGTCTGTCGTGTTGTAGCCCGATTCCGAAATACCCCACGGCACGCCGCGCCCTTTTCCATACTCGATTTGCCCATGGACGGCCGCCTTGTAGGTTTCATCGAGCAATGAGTTGTCATAGGTTGGCATTACCAGTAGCGGCATCAGGTACTCGAACATCGATCCGCTCCAGGAGAGCAGGGTTGGCTCTCCATCAGAATTGGTGAGCAATCGGCCCAGGGCGAACCAGCTCTCCTGCGGCAGTTGCCCCTGCGCAATGCCGACGAAATTCGACAGTCTGGCTTCCGAGGCCAGCAGGTCGTAAAAACTCGAGTCCCTCCGGCTTTCGCCGACGTTGTATCCGATCGCCAAGAGATGACGTGTCTTGTCGAAGAGGAAGTCGTATTCAAAGCAGGCGAGTTCTCCGCATTGTTGGGCAAGTGTTTCTATGGCCGAAATTCTTGTCCGGGCTCGCTCGCCAGCCTGCGTGATGAGTGATCGGAGCTCAGCCGGCCCGGTGCTCGCTTCGAGGGCGGTTAGTACGTCCACCTCAAGGGTTGCCAGTTCGCGCAACGTGGGGATATTGGAAAGCTCGGGGCAGTCGCTGCGCCACTCCAGGGTAGTTAGAAGCGCGGACCACGGAGCGAGGAACGCGAGTTCATCGCCGGCGGCCCGGCATTGGCCAATGAAAGCACTGGCCCACCTGCTCGCTTCACTGTCGGAGCCGGGCCCGAGGGCAGCGATCACATTCGCCGCGGATGACATTAACGCCTCAATGTTCAACCGGGCGGCGGTGAGCGTCACCGGGGGTGATTCGCAGAGGCATGCCAACTCATTCTGGAGTTGCGCGAGTCGGGTTGCGGACGTGCCACGAGCAACGTCCTGCAGGCCCGCAAGGGTGTCGCTGAGCCCGGCAAACAACCGCGCTCCTAGGATCTTGTCATCGGCAACGGCGAGCAGTCCGGAGCGTAACGTCAGCAGGCTTGCGGCGAGATTGCCGCTGTCCACGGTCGAAACGTACCTCGGTGTCAGGGGTTTAAGAGATCTTGTGTCGTACCAATTGAAAAAGTGGCCGCGATAGCGTTGCAGGGTTCTCCTCGTGTGCAGCGCATTCGCCGTGCGTTCGATGAGCTGTCCAGCGGAAACGTAGCCGAAGTCGTAGGCGGACAAATTCGCCAGCAGCGCCAGCCCCATGTTGGTCGGCGAGGTGCGATGGCTGACTACAGCGACAGGGTTTTCCTGATAGTGATCGGGCGGCAGCCAATGATCCTCGGGGCCGACAAAGGTCTCGAAGAACCCCCAGGTCTTGCGAGACAGTTTTCGGAGAAACACGGTCTGGTCAGCCGTCAGCCGTGCCCGGTGGTGGGCCAGCGGGCGGCTGATCCACCATGCAATGACCGGCGAAGTGAGCCATAGTGCGAGTAGGGGCCCAGCACAAGCCAAGGCGGAAGGCCTCAAAACCGCGAGATAAATTCTACAGCACCACGAATGTTCCGGTTTTCGCGAAGAAGAAACCCGAAGACTGGAATAAGGCGCTCCGCAACATTGCCTTGCTGAAGTTGACGGTTCCAGAGGCGAACGCAGCCACGTACGACGATGACGAGCAGATGCTGGAGATCCTCATGCGGATGATGCCGCAAGCATTTCTCTACGACTACGATGGCGTTGACGGAAATTTTGTCAGGCTCAAATTCCGTCCCGACCCCAGCTACAAACCCCCGAACTACGAGGCTCGGGTGGTTCATGGCCTTGCCGGAACAGTGCTGATCGATCCGCAACAGCAACGCTTGGCAAAACTCTCCGGTCGGCTCATCAATAGTGTGCAGTTTGGTTGGGGGATCTTCGGGCACATCGACAACGGCGGCACAATCGAAGTTGGGCGCGTTCAGGTCGGACCCTCACAATGGAAGACCGCTTTGCTCAACATCCAATTGTCAGGGCGTCTGATTTTCTTCAAGACAATCAACAAACAGCGATACGAGGTCCGATCCAATTTCCGCGCGGTTCCCGGTGATCTCAGTCTGGCAGATGCGAACGACCTTCTTGTTTCCCCAATCCTCCACTCGCCAGATCCTGAGATCCGGCACGGCGACCCTGCAACCACCTCGTTTAATTTGCCGTAAGAGTTCCTGCCTGAGTAGCGGCAAGTGCGGATAACGCTACATTCGGACCCGTGCGTGACAGACTTGCCGACTGCTGAAATCATCCGACATTGCGGGCGGCACGACTACGGCACGCGAGTTCGAAGCAGACGGGAAAGCTGGCGGCCGTGACGAACACCATGGGGTACAAGGATGTGAGGACCGCGATGCAGTAATAGCACACGAGTTCGAGGTCGTGTGCGCCGCACTGAACCCGGTCTCAGCAACGCGACCGGGGGCGCAGTGTGCCGAAAAATTCCTGCGGCCTACCCAGAAACACAACCCGGGTGAGTGATTGAAGAGCAGTGGGCTCGCCAGGATTTGAATTGAGACCAATCGACCTGACGGCTCTTTACGGCACACCTCAAAAAGTCCCACTGAGGTAAGCGATTGATTCCTTGGTGGGCCCGCCAGGATTTGAACCTGGGACCAATGGATTATGAGTCCACTGCTCTAACCGCTGAGCTACGGGCCCTCCAGCCAGAATCTAGCACATCTCACGCCGCGTTTCGTTTTCGCTGCCCACGCCCCGCCCCGGGTTACACTGCTTCCGGGTGAAGCGCCTCATCATCAACGCCGACGACTTCGGCCTCACCGCGGGCGTCAACCGTGCCATCGCCGAAGCGCACCAGCGCGGCGTCGTCACCTCCGCCAGCATGATGGCCGGGGGCGCTCAATTGGACGAAGCCGTAGCTCTTGCCCGCACTTTGCCGCAGCTTTCGATTGGCTGTCATGTTGATCTGATCCAGCTTAGTCCCGTGTCCGCGCCCGGACAGATTCCGACGCTCACCCACGGCGCGACATTCCGGCCTGGGTTCGTGCGCTTTGCGCGTGCCGCCCTGCGCAACCGCCTCTCCGCCGCCGAAATCACCTCCGAAGCGGCGGCGCAGATGGCGAAGCTCCAATCCGCCGGCCTCGCGCTCACCCATTTCGACACCCACAAGCACACCCATCTGTTTCCGCGCGTGCTGCGCCCTCTGTTGACGGCGGCAAAAATGCGCGGCATCCGCGCGGTGCGCAACCCCTTCGAACCCGGCCCCGGGGCCCGGTTTTCCCGGGTGTTATTGCGGCCCAAATTGTTCAGCCGCTATTGTGCGGTGCGCGCATTTCAGTCCATGGCAGGGAAGTTTCGCCGCATCGTTGAGGCGGAGGGCCTCGTCACCACCGACGGCACCGTTGGGATCGTCCTCACCGGCTCTCTCAACCGGCCTCGGCTGGACACGCTGATTCGCCGCATTCCGGAGGGCACTTGGGAACTGGTCACCCATCCCGGCTATAACGACCCCGCGTTGCGTCCGCTGAGCGCCCTCACCGCATCGTGCGAAACCGAGCTTGCGCTGCTGACCTCGCCCAGCACTCGCGACCTTTTGAAGGAATGTGGTGTTGAATTAATTTCCTACCGCGACTTGGTCCCTGTCGCCACAGCCTCCGGAGCCTGACCCGCGCAAGAAAAAGGCGGTCTTCACCGATTTGAGTACAGCGGTTGAAGGGTCAGAAAGCGCATCAAGTCTCGAGCGGACCGAATGGGGTGGGCGGTGGCCCACTTCAATTTCAGGAGCAGCATCTCTTCATCTCGCATTCCACGAGCGCGGCGGAGCACGGCTTTGATGGTCGTGTTGATCGATTCGACCACGCCGAACCGAACCGCGTGATCACAGTAAGCGGCGATGCCCCTCGATATGTTTGAGAAGGAAGTCGCCCAGTCGCTCCATCTCGGGAAGCCGGATGGCCACGTGGGATCGCGTTTCGATGTCCAGGCCGCCGAGCAGACCGCCACCCCAATAGCGGTCCGCGCAGGAGGCCGGGTACTGCCTCAGATCGCTGTACTCAATCGGTGAACACCCTAGATTCGACCGTTCCCGCAACTGTGGATCGGCTGGGCTCCGTCATTTGCCGGCCGGCGGCGGAACGCTTTCCTTTGCTCGCTTCAGATCGAAGTGCGCGCGCAGCAGCTTGTCGCCAGGCAGCATGAACGTCCAGTCTTCGGTGTGGTGGTCCGAGGTGATGGGCGTGAACACGAAGTTATGCAGGTATGCAGGCCTTGTGCTACCTGAAATGTCGACGAAATCGAACTCCACCGTCTTCTGGTCCGGCGACTTGCGAGCCACCATTCGGGGCCTGTTGCCGGCTTCGCAGTAGTGAACTAACGTCAGATGATCACCCTCCAGATAAATCACAGTCGGCTCTGGTACTCCGCCGGGCGCAATCTCATGCACTAAGACGTTTCCGCGGGAGGCCACGCGCATCGTGACTTGGATGGCCCCATCTATCTCGGGATTACGCGGATCGGTCGTGACTCGGCCGGTCCACGTGCCCGCCAGCCTCTTCAACGCACCGAATGACATTTGTGCGTCCGACGTCGTCGAGGGGTTTGCTTCTTGCCCCCGCGAAGAGTCCTGCGCAAAAGCAAGACCACACAGTGACAGGATCCCGATACAAAGCGCCGACGCTAGCGATTTCACGCGAAGACTCCTTGAGAAGTTAACGATTCTACTCTCTTCGCTGAGAAAACAATCCTGTTCGTCCCGCCGTCGGGTAGTCCCGCAGGGGCCGCCGAGCAGACCGCCCACCCCACCCAGCGGTCCGCTCAGGCGGCCGAGTGCTACCGCAGATCACTGTACCCAAATCGGTGAACAGCCGAAAAAGGGCACTGCCTTCGCCGTGCCCTGAGACTGGTCTGAAACTGAAACTGAACCTATTCCTTCTTCGCCGCCTTCTTCACCTTGGTCCCGCCCCTTTCTGCCACCGCCTTGTCGCCAGCGGGTTTTTCTTCGGCGCGGATCACCTTCGTGTCTGCCCCGAACGGTTTGCGCGGCATCATCTGGTCGCGCATCGCGGCGTTGTACACGAACGAGGCCATAATCACCGCCGCTTCCATCAGGTCGTCCTTTTGCGCCCGCTCGTAAACGTCCATGTTCGAGTGGTGCGTCCGCGACTCGTACTCCAGCGGGTCCTGGATGAACTGGAATCCCGGCACGCCCACCGCGTCGAACGGCAGGTGATCGGTCCCGCCGGTCATTCGCATCGTCACCGTCCCCGCGCCCAGGTCGCGGAACGGCTCCAGCCACGCTTCGAAGATCGGCCGCACCGACGCATTCTCCTGGGTGTAGATGCCGCGGATTTTTCCCGACCCGTTGTCCAGGTTGAAGTACGCCGACACCTTGCCCCACTCCGCCTTGGTCACCACCGGCCCGGTTTCGCGCCGCATATAGGAGGGCAGCGCGGCTTCGCTCGGGCTTTGGTTCGGCGGCGGCTGGCGTTCGCCGATGTGCTGCGTCACGTACGCCTTCGAGCCCAGCAAGCCCTCCTCCTCGCCGCTCCACAGCGCGATGCGGATGGTCCGCCGCGGCTTCACGCCCAGCGATTTCAAGATGCGCACCGCCTCCATGGCGACCGCCACGCCGCACCCGTTGTCGGTGGCGCCCGTCCCGGTGTGCCACGAGTCGAGATGCCCGCCCAGCATCACGATCTCGTCTTTCTTATCCGTGCCCGGGATCTCCGCCACCGTGTTGTACGCCATCGGATCGTCATCGTAGAACTTTGTCTTGACTTCAACTTCCAGCTCCACCGGCACGTCGCGATCCATCAATCGCAGGATGCGCCCGTAGTGCTCGATCGACATCACCAGGCTGGGCACGCCCATCGGCTCGTCTTTCTTGTACGCCTGCGTGCCCTGGACGAAGATGGTGCCGCCGTCGCCGCTGCTCGGTTTGATCACCGCCGCAACCTTTTCGTCGGTCAGGAATTTCACCAGCTCTTTGCGGAACTGTAGGCGCCGGACCATCTCCTCGCGTGACGGCCTCTCGTATCCGCGCCGCATCGCCGCCTGGTACAGGTAAATCTGCTCCAGGCGCTTGTCGTCGTAGCGCTGCATTTCCACGTCCTCGTGCGGCTTCACGTCGCGCATTTCGCCCAGCAGCACGATCTGGCCCGCCAGCTTGCCGCGATATTTCTCGAAATCTTCCGTGCGCTCGAGCTTGGCGCGCACGACTCGTCCGCGCAGCAGCCCCGGCGTCGATGGCGTCCACGCCTCCGGCTGCGCAATCAGCATCGCCACATCCGGCGACACCATGCGCACGAACACCGATTCCTCCGACCACCCGCGCCCGAACGGGCCGTAGCTCTCCAGGTGAGCGTTCGCCAGTCCCCACTTTTCCAATTGCTCGCGCGTCCAGTCGTTGGCCCGCTTCATGTTGGGAGAGCCGGTCAGCCGCGGGCCGATCCGGTCCGTCAGCTCGCTCAGCGTGTCCATCACCTTGGAATTGCGGAATCCTTCTTGCCGGATGCTGGTGATGGTTTCCAGGTCAACGGATTCAGTGGTCGCCGTGGCCGCGCCGATGGCCGGAATCGCCATCGCGGCGGTGATGACGACCGCCAGCGCGGCGGCCGTGTAGGAGAGCTTGCTTCGCATCATCAATCGTCCCTCGCTTCGGTTCAATCAGAATGCACAATATCGCTTGGGGCCCGCGTCGGGCCTGATTTCATCATGCGGTGCCGACGTGAAGCAACGATGTTAATCAGCAACTCGGTTTGCGGCAACGCTGTTTACGCGACTCAATTTGCATCACCGATTGTGCAAACTGGCCCTGATTGGGAAGTGTGCCCGTCTGGGCATGCCGGCATTTTCTGTGGAAAACTATCCTGCTCCTCCGGAACAAAATGGGTGCATTCTAGGAGGGTTCGCTCTCGCAACGAGTGGGGCTGGAATAACTCCGGTCCTGAGGCTTCGGTTCCCCAATGATGTCGGAGACCTCCATGCTGTCGAAATGCGCCAACCCCGTGTGCACCACGCCGTTCCACTATCTCCGCGACGGCAAGCTGTTCCAGATTGACACCTCGCTCAACCGCCCGCAGAGCGCGGGGCCGCAATTGGTCGCCGAACCCGGGCAGCCTCACCGGGTCGAGTTTTTCTGGCTCTGCGCCGAGTGTTCATCCACGATGACGCTTGCCTTCCAGCGCGGAAAAGGCGTGGTCATGGTGCCGCTGCCGGCCGCGGTCACTCGCCAAGCCGCCGCCTCCTAGGGCCAACCCGGCGCGTGTACCCTATTGATCAGAAGAATCTCTTGATGGGGTCCAACTCGGATTGCGTACGGCGAATTGGGTCATCCATTGTTTCTGGGCTATGCAACAATGGCGATCATTCCCAAAACGTGGAGTCCTAAAGTGTGATCTCCCTGGACTGTTGTCCGGGCCTCCACCGATTGGCGGTCCATTCCCCTGGTGAAGACAAGCCACGCGATTTCTTGCGGAACTACGCCGCCTGCGCCTTGCGCAGCATCTGGAAGAATTCGTCGACCAGGTTCGGGTCCCACAGTCCCGCCGCAGCCTCCTGGCGCATGGTTTCTGCCGCTTGCTGGTGGGGCAGCGCCGGTTTGTAGGGGCGCGCGGTGATCAGCGCATCGTGGACATCCACAATCTGCAGGATACGCGCCAGCAGCGGGATGTCTTCGCCGCCGAGCCCGTCGGGATAGCCGCTGCCGTCCCAGTGTTCGTGATGGCTGCGGATGATGGGCAGCACCAGGCGCAGCGACTTCAGCGGCTGGCAGATGGTTTCGCCGGTGATCGGGTGCTGCTTCATGATCTGCCATTCCTCGGGCGTGAGGTCGGTGCCCTTCTTTAAAATTTCGTCGGGCACGGTGATCTTTCCCAGGTCGTGGAGGTACCCGCCGCGGCGCAGCGCAACCACCGCCTCCTCGCCGAGTTTCAGGTGGCGCCCCATCTCGCTGGCGTAGCGCGCCAGCCGCTCGCAGTGGCCCTCGGTGTAGGGGTCGCGCGCCTCGACGCTCAGCCCCAGCGTGCACAGCACGTCTTCGGCGCTCTCCAGCTCATCGGTGAATTCCTTGAGCTTGAGCAACGAACGGACGCGCGCGAACAGCTCTTCCGGAAAGATGGGCTTGTTCAGGAAATCGTCGGCGCCGGCCTCGATGCCGCGGATTTTGTCTTCCCGTTCGGTCAGGCCGGTGATCATGACCAGCGGGATCAGGCGGGTCATGGGATCGGCCTTCAACTCGCGGCACAGATCGTAGCCGGACTTGCCCGGCATGATCACGTCCAGCAGGATCAGGTCGGGCAAATGGGAGCGGATTTCCTGTTCGGCATCGCCGGCGTTGTGCGAGACGCGCACCACGTATCCGCGCGTCTGCAGCAGTTGTGCCATCAGCGACGCGTTTTCCACGTGGTCATCAACCACCAGGATGCGCGCCACGCGCTTCTGCTGGAGAACGAAATTCATGTGTTCTGTAGTTGACGACAGGAGTACTGGTTTTGGTTGCATCCCTGTCACGCGCGGTGCGATTTCTTTCCCGATCATAATTCTATGCTCCCGCGCTGGATCACGCTGTAAAACTTGCGGATTTCCTCCGCCCGGGACTAGGCTTTGCGCATGCGCCATGCTTGCTTCATCACCGTGGCCTGCCTCGTCCTGGCAGTGATCGCCGCGGCCGCGCCCCGGCAGCACGTTGTCACCTTTGGCAAGTGGATGCCGGTGCAACTATTCCTCGGTCCCGACGAGGACAAAGCCATGGACCTGAAGGTCCGGTCTTTGTACGTGGATGGCCGTCTGCGGGAATTCACCACTGGTGATCCGCACGACATCACGGAGCGCATGTTCGTCGTCCGCCGCGCCTACCGTCTGAACGATTGGCTCCCGTCGGACCAGGGCACGGCGCACAAGTGGAAATGGCAGCGCGGCGGGTGGTTGCTGGTGGACCGCGACAGCGGACGGATCAGCCAGCTCAACCTGCCGAATTTCGATGCGTTCTATTCCCTGGCAAGCTGGTATCGTGATTATGCCGCCTACTGTGGTGTCTCCGACGACGGCGCGAAGGTGTTCGCCATCGTGGCGCAGTTGGGACGCAAGAAGCCAATCCTGAAGCGCGAGCTTGGGGCGGCGAAGGACGCCGACATGCCTGACGCGCAGTGCCTCGCGCCCGATTGGCAGCGGCAGCCGGTGCGGGTGACGTTTTCCCCCGCCGGCGCCGCGAAGCTGACATTCAATATCCGCGGCCACGCCGCCGATCTCGCGCCGATGACGAGCGAGTCCGGTGAAGAAGACAAATAATGAAATCCTCTGTGGTTGTGTTTCCTGAAGAGGACGAGGGTTATTGGCCGGAGGAGCCTGGGAAATCGTCGCTCTAGCTAGCAATCTGGAAATAGAACCGACAACCGACAACCGACAACCGAAAACCGACAACCTGAAACTGAAACTGAAACTGAAACTGAAACTGAAACTCTCATGAAATCCCTCGACGAGTATCTCCGCGAAGCCGAAGTTGCCCACGGCCACCTCTGTGCCGGGCAGGTGCTGGGCGTGCGCATGGCGATGCTCGGCCTGCAGAAGCTGGGCATCGAGGACCCGCGCGGCAAAGACCGCAAGCGGCTCGTGACCTTCGTCGAGATTGACCGCTGTGCCACCGACGCCGTCGCCGTCGTGACCGGCTGCCGCCTGGGCAAGCGCGCGCTGAAATTTCGCGACTGGGGCAAGGTCGCCGCCACCTTCGTTGACCTCTCCGCCGGCCGCGCCTATCGCATTGCCGCCCGCGAATCGTCCAAGGCCTTGGCCCGGAGCCTGCATCCCGAGATCGAAAACAAGAACCAGCAGCAGATGCTCGCCTACCGCGAAATGGCGGATGACGATCTGTTCGACGTGCAGGCCGTCACCGTGGAACTTCCGCCTGAGGAATTTCCCGGCTACAAGGGCGAGCGCGCCGTGTGCGCCCGCTGCGGCGAGGGCATCAACTTCCGCCGCGAGGTGGTGCGCGATAACCAGGTGCTGTGCCGGGCCTGCGCCGGAGAGGCGTATTACCGGCCCGCGTAGCGTAAGAGCGTGTGTTGCATTCTTGATTTAGTGATTGCTGATTTAGTGATTTGCCTGCGGAACCCACGCGAAACTCCGAGAATCACCAAATCACAAATCAGTAAATCACTCAATGAGTGCGGGTTTCACCTGCAAGCTGGCGTGCTCGCGTTGCGGCTTCTTCCTGAGTTGTTCTGATTTCTACTGATCGGCGCCGTGCGCAGGACCTTTCGGTTTTTTGGAGTGGCCGTTCGCCTGCTTCCACACACGTTCCACGGTGTCCTCGATCCGCGGCAGCGAAGCCGCGTCGTTCCCCGGATGCATGGCCGCGGCGAGCGCGAAGTTCCAGCGTTCCGCGTAGATGAGCTGCTTCTCCGGCCGGCGCTCCACCTCGCCGGCGTAGACGTATCCCATCCACAACAGCGCGGACAGGTTGTAGGCCAGCATCTTGCTAACCTGAACGAACGTCTTGGCCTGCAAACCAAAATTGGACAGGACAGCGACCACGATCAAGTCCACAGCGGCGATGATGCCAAAGCCCAGGGCGATGCCGAAGATGCGGTGGCGGAGCGTGATTCCCAAATAGCTGGAGCACAGCAGCATCAGCAACACCAGCCCGCACTGCATGAGCTCCACGCTGCGCATCGAATTCATAATCACGGTAAACAACTGGGTGCTGCCCGGGACCGGTCGTGAGCTAGCCGCGAGAAGAATTGCCGCCAACGCTAGAATCAGGGCGGCCCAGCGAAAAACTATGGTTCCGAATTCACGCAAGCCCACAAACGGGCGGAAAACACCAGTGAAAACCTCGTACAGCACGCCAAAGCTGATGGCGATGCCGAGTCCCGCCGTCGTCCAATATGCATAGAAATAATAGAGGGACGGCGAGCGGTTATAGGCATAGAAGTCGACAGCAAAGGTCACGACCTGGAAAACGACGAACGCAAAAAACAGCGGAAGTTCTTTTTGCAGTTTCCGGCGCAGCATCATGGCCGACAGCCACACAAACCCGGCCGCCGGCGTGATCCACAATGTGTAGTAAACAAGCTCGCGTGACATGGGTCGGAATGGAGCATAGCTCCGCCGCCCCATGCGAGCAAGCTTTTTGTTGGCCTCCGGTTACCGCAGTAAGTACTACTGCGGCGGCGCCATCACCGGCGGGCACTTCGGGTCGGCCGGATCGCACACCGGCATGGGGCCGCCGCCGCCGGCAACCATGATCGGAGCATTCTGCTTGGTATTTTTCGGCATCACAGCGGCTGACAATCCGAGCAGCATTAAGACGGCAATGGCACCACGAATGGCGGACTTCATTGAGAGCCTCCTGAATTGGGCTTGGGATTTGGGCAGAAAAGCATACCTGAACGGCGACAACTTTCAGCATGAATTTTCAGTACAATCTGATTTGTTCGGGGCGCTGCCCACGAATGCGGGCACAGGCGCCTTTCGCAAGCGAGCTTGCTACACGTTTCGGAGGTCCAGCCATGCCAACTACCGTCGACGCAGTGGAACAACACATCACCCAGATTGGCGAGCAATGGGCGCGGAACTGGAACGCGGGCGACCTGGACAAACTCATCCAGGCGTTCGCGCCCGATGCCGTCTACATGCCGCCCCATCATGCCGCCGTGCACGGCCGCGATGCCATTTATGAATACCTGAAAACGCCGATGCAGCACGGTGTCGGCGAACTCACCTATGAGGTCACCTTCGTCAAGCATTCCGGGGACCTGGCCTACGACGTCGGGCGCTATACGATGTCGGTGCCGCGTGCCGGCGGCAAGCGCCAGGAGCGCGGGAAATACCTCACGGTGTGGCGTCGCCAATCCAAGGGCGAATGGCTCATCGTGGCCGATACCTGGTCGAGCGACTTACCGGCTGCCGGCTAGGGCTAGCGGCTGGTCGCCAGCTTGGTCAATCGGTCTCTCAGTCTTTCGGTCGATTCGCTGCCGTCCCGCATCGAATCACCGACAGACCGATTGACCGATGCACAACTTCCATCACAGTTCAGAGAGGAGACATCATGCAGCGCAAAGGCAGTGCGGTGTGGAACGGTGGATTGAAAGACGGGAAGGGAACGGTGTCGAGCGCCAGCGGTGTGCTGTCGAACACTCCCTATTCGTTCGCCACGCGATTTGAAGGCGAGAAGGGCACCAACCCCGAGGAGTTGATCGCGGCGGCGCACGCCGGCTGTTTCTCGATGGCGCTTTCGGCGCAGTTGGGCAACGCCGGGCTGAAGCCGGAGCGGATTGCCACCGAGGCTACAGTCACGCTGGAGAAACTGGAGTCGGGCTTCGCCATTACGCAGGTCCATCTGCAAACCACGGCGCGCATTCCGGGAGCTTCGCCGGAAGCTTTCCGCCAGGCGGCCGACAATGCCAAGAGCGGTTGCCCCGTTTCCAAGCTGCTGAACGCCAAGATCACCTTGGACGCCAAGCTGGAAGAGTCGCGGGCAGCGGACTAACCGGTCGACAACTGGTTGAAACACTGATCCCTCCGTCCTACAATCTCCGCTGCTTGGGGCAGGGGATAGGTGTGTATGAAATTTGTCCGCTGCGTTTCATCGCTGCTCCTTCCGCTCCTGGTCACCACGGTCGCCATGTGTCAGGCGCCGCCGCAGGTGGCGTCTCCGCCGCGCGATCCACTCGAGCCTTCCACCGGCGCGACCTTCGTTCCCGACACTCCGCAGCAGCGCGCGTTGGTGCTGTCGCTGGTCGAACGCGCGCGCCAGAACAGCGATCTGCACATGGCGACCATGTCGCCGTTTACGCTCAAGCTGTCGTTCAACGCCGGCGGGCAGTCGAGCTACACCGGCGCCGGCGACATGGAAGAAACCTGGCTGTCAGGGCGGAGGTGGCGCTGGTCGGCGCATCTGGGCAGCTTCTCCATGGTCCGCATGGGCGGCGGAGGTGTCGCGTACGACGAGAAGACGCCCGGCCCCATCCCCATGCGCATCCACATGCTGCGTACGGCGGTGTTCTGGCCCGTGCTGGGTTTCTCGCCGGGCGCATTGATCCGCATCGCTTCCACGAAATGGAATGGCTTGGATCTCATGTGCGTGCTGCTCTCTCGCCAGGGCAACCCTGCTACGGCAACGCAGGGACGGCGCTGGGAGGAGATGGAGTATTGCATTGATACGAACGACGGCCTGCTGCGGCTCTATTCCGAGGCGCCCGGGATCTACATCACCTATGACTACCGCGACGCGCTGCACTTCCACAACCGCGTGCTGCCGCGGGAAGTTACGGTTGTGGAAGGCGAAACCGCCGTCATCTCGGCGCGGCTCGACAGCATCACCGACCCGGTTTCCAGCGATGCCGCCTACTTCGCGCCCACCGAACAGATGAAGGCGCGCGGTCCGGGAGCGATGCTGATGACGCCCAGACGGTTTCCGCTCTCGGTTCCGCTGTCCATCGGCCCGGTCGGCACCGTTCAGCCGGTCATCGTGGTTGTCGAAGTCGGGGAAGACGGCAAGGTGCTGGAAGCCGAGGTGCTCCAGGATTCCAATCCCGTGCTTAGCCGGCAGGCACTCGACGTGGTCAGGAAAGCGAGTTATTCGCCGCAGAAAGAGAACGGCGTTCCCCAGCAGAGGCAGTGGTATATCAACGTGCGGTTTGGAGGCTGATGGCAGCGGCCATGACCGGGAAAGAACAACTCGAAGCGTTCATCTCCCGGTACACGCCTGAAGTGGCGGCCTGCGCCCGCCGCGCGCTCGCCACGATGCGCCGCCGTTTGCCGGGCGCGGTGGAACTGGTTTACGACAACTACAATGCCCTGGTGATCGGGTTCGGTCCCAGCGAGCGCGCCTCCGAGGCCATCTTCTCCGTCGCACTCTACCCGCGCTGGGTCAATTTGTTCTTCCTCCAGGGTGCAACACTCCCCGATCCTGACAGGCGTCTTCGGGGCAATGGCAAGTTCGTCCGCAATACCGTGCTGCGCGATGCTAGCGAACTGGACGAACCGGAGGTTCGCAAATTGATCGACCAGGCCGTTCGGCGCGCGTCAAATCCCATTGACGGCCGCTGCCGGCGCCGCCTTGTCATCCGATCAATTTCAGCCAAACAGCGGCCTCGCCGGCCGCGGCAAAATTGAAATCTTGAACTGCCTCGAAAAATGCCTGCTCCAGTGTGATATCAACTGACCTATGCGTCGCCTGATGATTGCCACTCTCGTGTTGTGCGCGTGTTGTGCCGCTGCGCAAACCCAGCCTGACCCCGTCTTGCTAGCGGAAATCCAGAAGATCAAAGCGATTGATAACCACACACACGTGATGAAGGTCGTTGAACCTGGGCAGCAGGACACCGAATTCGACGCGCTGCCCTGCGATCCTCTTGAGCCGTCGGGCGCACCCACCATGACGCGCGCCGACAATCCCGCGTTCCTCAAGGCCTGGAAAGAGCTGTACGGCTATCCCTACGACGACGCGGCGCCGCAGCACCTGCGGGTACTGACGGCCGCAAAAGAAAAAGTACGCCGCCAGCAAGGCGAAAATTTTCCCACTTGGGTGTTGGACCGGCTCGGCATTGAAACCATGCTTGCCAACCGGGTTGCCATGGGACCCGGCCTCACCCCGCCACGCTTCCGCTGGGTGCCCTACGACGACGCGCTGCTGTTTCCCTTGAACAATGCGGCCATGGCCGACACGCCCGATCGAAAAATCTTCTTCGCGCGCGAAGAGGCTCTATTGAAGCGATACGCGTCGGACCTGCAGATCAAACGCCTGCCCGTGTCGCTGGATGAATATGTGTCCCGCATTGTTTTGCCGACGCTGCAACGTCAAAAGAAGGCCGGTGCCGTGGCGGTGAAATTCGAGGCGGCATACCTGCGAGCGCTGGACTTTGCGCCCGCTCCTCATGACGCTGCGGCAAGCATTTATTTTCGCCAGATGGGCGATGCCCGGCCGTCGTCGCTCATTCCGGCGCCCACAAAAGCCGAATACAAAATCCTGCAGGATTACCTGTTCCACGTGATCGCCGCCGAAGCTGGACGGCTCGGCATGCCCGTGCACCTCCATACCGGCGCGGGATGTGGCGGGTACTTCCAAATCGGCGGCGCCAACCCGCTGCTGCTGGAAGCCGACCTCGACGATCCTGTGCTGCGAAAAACGAATTTCGTCCTGCTGCATGCCGGCTGGCCGTTCACCCGCGAGACGGCGTTCCTGATGGGCAAGTCCAACGTGTGGGCGGACACGTCCGAAGGCTGGATGATCTCGCCCCACGAACTGGCCAACTACATGCGGAGCTGGATGGAGTGGTACCCGGAGAAAATCCTGTTCGGCACCGACCTGTACGCCGCTACGCCGGAAATCGGTTGGGAAGAGGTGGGCTGGCAGACCTCGCAAGGCGCGCGCTGGGCCTTGGCCGTGGCCCTCGCCGGCATGATCGAGGATGGAGAAATCACCCGCGCGCGCGCCCTGGAACTCGCTCACATGGTGCTGCACGATAACGCGGCGAAGCTGTACGGAATCCAGTGATGTATCGTGTTCCGACGCAAGTTGGGTATGCTCTTGGAGGCATTCGAGAGATGAGCGAAACTGGCCAGCGAGCGAGCGAGACTTCGTGGAAACCCCCGCTGTTACATCGCTGGAGCAAACTGCAACAACATGAAGATCAGGTATTTCTGGTCCTGGCGCTGGTTATAGGCGCATTCACAGGCTTGGCGGTCGTCGCTTTCATCTTGCTGACGGAACGAATGGGGATGCGGCTGTATCCGGCGGGCGGTGCTCCGTGGCGGCGTTTCTTGTTCCCGGTCTCTGGCTCCCTTGCTATCGGCTACCTCCTGTTCCGCTATTTTCCTGATGCGCGAGGCAGTGGAGTACCCCAGACCAAGGCTGCGCTATATGCGCGCGAAGGGCGTATCGCGCTGCGCACCGTGCTGGGAAAGTTCTTTTGTACTTCCGCGACACTGGCTAGCGGAATCCCCCTCGGACGCGAAGGGCCCTCCGTTCAAGTCGGCGCGGGTATTGCTTCAGTGCTCGGGCGTTCCTTGGGGCTGCGTCCCGAAAAGGTGAAGGCGCTTCTACCTGTCGGTGCGGCAGCAGCCATTGCCGCCGCATTCAACACGCCGTTGGCGGCAGTATTGTTTGCGCTCGAAGAGATCGTGGGAGACCTTCACGCGCCGGTGCTAGGCTCGGTGGTGCTGGCGTCGGCTACTTCTTGGGGGGTGCTCCGCCTGCTGCTCGGTAACAGCCCTCTATTCAAAGTTCCGCAATACCAACTGGTCCATTCCGCGGAATTTGCCGTTTATGCCGTGCTCGGAGTCGCCGGAGGCCTGGTTTCGGTCGCCTTCACGAAACTTCTGCTCGGCATGCGGAAACGATTTCTCCGCTTCCCGCAAAAGACACTCTGGTTTCAACCTTTGGCCGGCGGCTTGGTAGTCGGTTTATCAGGATGGTTTGTGCCCCAGGTCCTGGGCGTGGGTTATGGATATGTGGGCTACGCCCTTAATGGAAACATGGCTCTAAAGCTGATGGCGCTACTGGTGGTTCTGAAGGTCGTAACGGTGACCACGAGCTATGCTTCCGGCAATGCCGGCGGCATCTTCGGCCCAGCCCTGTTCATTGGTGCCATGTTGGGAGGTTCTCTGGGGACCTTGGCACATCATTGGTTACCCGCCTACACGGCGTCACCGGGCGCCTACGCGCTTGTCGGGATGGGCGCGGTCTTCGCCGGTATCGTGCGCGCTCCCATGACCTCGGTGGTGATGATCTTCGAGATGACGCAGGACTATGAGGTTATCGTTCCACTGATGATTTCAAATTTGGTGAGCCTGTTCATTTCTTCACGGCTGCAGCGGCAGCCCATCTACGAAGCTCTGGCAGTGCAGGATGGCATACACCTTCCCGGGCCGGAAACTCACCAACGACATGGTCACCGTCTGGTTGTCCGAGTCATGCGCACTCCAACTGAGCTACTGCCAGCCGAGATCACGGTTCAGGAGGCTTTGGAACGGGTTCGCCCGAGTGAATTCCGAACCTGGCTAGTAACTGATCGACGAGGCGTAGTTGGCGTTATCAACCTCCTGACTCTCGAACGAGAGGTAGCAGTGGGTGCTGCCAAGCAGCTGGGGGAGTTGGTGAATGCCAGTGCTTTTCCGCACGTCCACCCGGACCAAGGGCTTGCTTTGGCGCTCGAACGCATGGGTGCAAGCCAGATCGAAATCCTACCGGTAGTGAGCCGTGCCGATCTCCACAAGTTGGAAGGAATCCTGACCCTGCGCGATGTCCTGGATTCATACGGCGTCAGCCCGCCTGACCGGGCCTAAGCTTACCCGCCTTCGAAGCCGAGGCTCACCGGGGTAGACTGTCTGGCGGATAGCGCGCGTGCCCTGGAACTTGCGCGCATGGTGCTGCACGATCACGCGGCGAAGTTGTACGGTTTCCGCTAAGCGCCGCAGCTCGGGGAAGGGTGGAAGCGCCGGGCTTCAGCCCGGCGAATTTCGTTGGCCATATTCGGGGCTTTAGCCCCGGGAGGTGTCACACCCGCCCCGGAGCGCCCAGCAGCCGGGCGGGGAAGGTGACGATCGCCCACAGCAGCTTCAGCACCCCGTCCACCGCGATGCCGATAATCCGAAACGGCAGCAGCAGCAGCCACACCAGCGGGTACAGCACCAGCGCCAGCAGCGCCACCGGCCAGCAGAACACGAAAAGAATGCACCACAGTATGAATGTCAGCACGGTCGATCTCCTGCTCGTAGATACGTGCGCCGGTCCAGCAAGTTCAGAAAAAAGTCCCGAGTCCCGAGTCGCGAGTTTAAGAACGAAACCTCCGCTGCTGGCTCGCGACTCG